>NZ_JBHSHC010000095.1:0-699 GCF_042652925.1 Effusibacillus consociatus | reverse complement strand
CTGATCTCTTTCAACTTACCCGTTTCTTCGAATTCATAACTTATATTTTGCTTTGTGATCAACGAATAGGATTGGTCCGGATTTTGACGCAAGAGATCATGGGAGCCAAATTGTCCGGTAAAAGTTCCATCCGGATTTTTGGTGTAAAAGTCAACTTTTCCGTCAGGGCGCAGAACTCCTACTTCATTCTCTTTGTCCCTATAGAAAAGCAGTTTTGTATAATAACTGAACGCCCAACTGTTCCCCAGTGGTCCAAGAGAACGATCCCGAGAGTTGTAAGTTCTCTCAAACGTGATGGGAATTTTGCCTTTTACTTCAAGATCTTTATGTCTATAGAAAAAGTTCCCCGTTATGGTATTCACAGGATCCCCGCCGACCGCCTGTGGATTGCTTCCATTTTGATTGGACACCTCCTCAGGCGGAACTGCAAATCCCGGTGCAGGAATACCGCTACGCAGCGGATCCTTAATAAGGATCTGAGACCCAATTTGCAGCTTTCTCAAATCTTTTTCTGAAAGGTGATTTAACTGAGCGATTTCGGGATAGCGGCTTGCATTAGAGTAATAATAAGCAGCCACTGAACTTAAGAGCATGTTCTGACGGATCTCTAGACGGGTTAGAACCAGTGACGCCTGAAAAGCACTTCGTACTTCATGCTTCCCAAGTCTCTTTATCGTTTGAACATAATATTGAAATTCC
>NZ_JBHSHC010000094.1:0-807 GCF_042652925.1 Effusibacillus consociatus | reverse complement strand
TTGGCTCTATTTCATTAACATGGTGGCTCTCATTCATTAACCTAGCGGCTCTGCCGCGCCGAAATATTCAATTTCATAAGGCTTTGTTTTGTTCATTGGCTCCTCCCTTATGGTTGACCACTGTTCAAAAACTGGATAACACAACCCCTTCGCTCCACTTCCATTACGAAGTTTCATGACTACTACGGGTTGTTCCGTCCCTGCATGTCGCATCAGTACTTTTGTCCTTGCGGTTCTTCCGCTTGGAGGTTTCCCTTGGCATCGAAATGCAGGTTCCCACGTTCCTAACCGAAGCCTGTGCCACGTTCACGCCGCCTCCATGCCGGCCACCATCTGGACAGTAAGCAGGTTTCCTCCAGACTTATCCCGGGCTAACGACTCCCTCCCGGTTTTGATGGCATCCCTACGCTTTCGACACCTTATCAGCGGTTTACGGGTGTTCGTCTCCATTGGCACTCACCTGACGAGGTCTAGCCTCGCCTTTTCCGTAACGCTCACCACCATGACTTTTGACCACAGCAGCTTACGGTGGTTTGAAGCCTCCACCTGCATGGCGGCTCCGAGGGGCCCTCCCTCATCTTCGATTAAGCATAGCTACGGGCTGTTAACCAGCCCTGCGCCTTCGTGGCGCACGGTCATCGGCATAGCGGACAAGAGTTCCAACCTCCGCAAACTTCTTCTGCCAGATGGTGTCCAGATAGTTCAGGTAAATATTGGATAGTAACGGCGAAATGACTCCACCCTGCGGGCTGCCGAGCTCGGTTTCGTGAAACTGATCATCTTCCACGAACCCCGCTTTCAGCCATT
>NZ_JBHSHC010000093.1:0-102690 GCF_042652925.1 Effusibacillus consociatus | reverse complement strand
TACCAGTTTTCTGCTCAGGTGTATTTTTATTTTTTAGACAAATTCAAGGCTTTTTGAACAGACTCTATTAAATCATTAAATCTTTTTGTGACACATTTTTTTCAAAACTGCAGCAAGCTCTGCCCAATTTAAGCAGAGCTTTGCAGTGATTTGAATTATTTGTTCCGCTGCGGGTTTTTGATGGTGGCTTGGGCAGCCGCCAATCTGGCTATTGGCACACGGAACGGAGAACAGGACACGTAATTCAACCCCGTCTTGTAACAGAATTCAATGGAACTTTTCTCCCCGCCGTGCTCTCCGCAGATCCCAAGTTTCAAATCCGGTTTCACACCGCGCCCCAGGCGTTCCGACATCTCGATCAATTTTCCTACACCGCTTTGATCCAACACAGCGAACGGATTATCGGGGAGTATTTTGTGATGAACATACTGATGCAGGAATTTTCCTTCCGCGTCATCTCGCGAAAACCCGAATGTCGTTTGGGTTAAATCGTTCGTTCCGAATGAGAAGAAATCAGCCTCGGTCGCAATCTCATCCGCGGTCAGAGCAGCCCGCGGAATTTCAATCATCGTTCCAATTTTGAAATCGAACGAACTTCCCGTTTCTTCCATTACCTGGGTAGCTTTTTCAACTACCAATTCACGCATAATCCGCAATTCGTTAACGTGACCCACTAACGGAATCATAACCTCCGGACGGGCATCGATCCCTTTTTCGCGCAGTGTGGCGGTTGCTTTAAAAATTGCAACTACCTGCATTGCATAGATCTCCGGGAACGTCATGCCCAATCGGCATCCCCGGTGTCCCAGCATCGGATTGAATTCATGCAGGGCACGAACTTTCCGCAAAAGGTTTTCTTTTTCCCGGATTAACTCCGGATCACTGTTCTCCTGCATCCGAAGCTTGGTTATCTCAACCAACAGCTCCTCAAGGTTCGGCAGAAACTCATGCAAAGGAGGATCCAGCAAGCGAATCGTGACCGGCAGTCCCTCCATGGCGCTCAGAATTCCTTCGAAATCTGCTTGCTGCATAGGCAGAAGCTTATCGAGCGCAATTTGGCGTTCTTGATCCGTTTCCGCGAGAATCATTTCCTGCACAATGGGAACTCTGTCCACCGCCATAAACATATGTTCCGTACGACAGAGTCCAATACCCTCTGCACCAAACTCACGAGCTTTTAAAGAATCTTCCGGGTTATCCGCGTTGGCCCGAACTTCAATTTTGCGAATTTCGTCAGCCCAATCCAGCAGCTGTTTAAATTCGCTCGAAAGTATGGGATCGATCAAGGGGACCTGACCGAGCAGAACCCTGCCGGTACCGCCGTCAATCGAAATCCAGTCTCCCTCTTTAACCAGATATTCGTCGATGGTGAACTGCTTGGCACGCAGATCGATCCGCAACGATTCACAACCGCAAATACAAGGTTTTCCCATACCGCGTGCAACAACCGCAGCATGTGAGGTCATTCCGCCTCTTGAAGTGACGATTCCCTGTGCCGCCACCATTCCGTGAATATCTTCCGGAGTGGTTTCCGGCCGAACCAAAATCACCTTTTTCCCCTCATTCGCCAGCTTGTCGGCAAGATCCGCATCGAATACCACTTGTCCGGAAGCTGCCCCGGGAGACGCAGGAAGACCTTTTGCGATCACATTCATCTTCGCTGCCGGATCGATTCGACGGTGCAGCAGCTGGTCCAATCCGTCCGGATCGACACGCAGAATCGCTTCTTCCTTCGTTATTACTCCTTCATGGACGAGATCCACGGCGATTTTTACGGCTGCATGAGCGGTTCGCTTGCCGTTTCTGGTCTGCAGCATGTAGAGTTTGCCCCGTTCAACGGTAAACTCAATGTCCTGCATGTCTCTATAATGGGATTCCAAACGGGTCGAAATTTCTTTAAACTGTTCAAAGATTTCTGGCATTACGTTTTGCAGAGCCGCAATTGGCTGCGGGGTCCGAATTCCGGCCACCACATCCTCACCCTGTGCATTGATCAGAAACTCTCCATACAACACTTTCTCTCCAGTCGACGGGTTTCGGGTGAACGCCACCCCGGTGCCTGAATCATCGCCCATGTTTCCGAATACCATCATCTGAACGTTGACTGCTGTTCCAAGATCGTCAGGAATCTTATTAATGCGGCGATAAACGAACGCACGCTGGTTGTTCCAAGAGAGGAACACTGCGCGAATCGCCCGGTCTAACTGAACCAAGGGATCCTCCGGAAAATCGGCTTTGGTTTCTTTGCGAACCAGTTCTTTGAAGCGAACAATCGCTTCCTGCCAGTCTTCTGCTGTTAAATCCGGGTCTTGTTTGACGCCTCTCGCTTCTTTTATATGATCCAGAATATGTTCGAATTGATAGTGGTCCACACCGAGCACGACATTGCTGAACATCTGAATAAAACGGCGGTAGCAATCGTAAGCAAAGCGCGGATTGCCGGTTAACTCCGCCAAGCCTTTTACCGTCTCGTCATTCAACCCCAGATTGAGAATCGTGTCCATCATCCCCGGCATGGAAAAAACGGCACCGGATCGAACCGATACCAGCAAAGGATTTGCGGGATCACCCAGCTTCTTGCCGACTCTTTTTTCCAATTCAGCCAGAGCTGTGTCAATCTGCTGTTGAATATCGGCAGTGATGGTTTGACCTGCATTATAGAAAGCCGTACAGGCTTCCGTAGAAATGGTGAACCCCGGGGGGACCGGTAATCCTGCACGGGTCATCTCCGCGAGGTTGGCCCCTTTTCCACCGAGTATCTCCTTCATATCCGCACGGCCTTCATCGAACAAGTAAACAAATTTTTTCGCCATTTATGCCCTTCCTCCCCCGCGTTTCACAATATCGAGCACGATGCTCGCAGTCTCTTCCACAGCCTTGTTGGAAACATTAATCACCGGACATCCAATTCTGCGCATCAGCTTCTCGGCATAATCCAGTTCTTGCAAGATGCGGTCCAGGTTTGCATAGTTGGCTTGCGCTTTTAACCCTAGCGATTTGAGGCGTTCTTGCCGAATCAGATTTAATTCATTTGGTGAGATTGTTAACCCGACAATCTTTTTTGGCGAGATTTGAAACAGTTCTTCCGGCGGTTCCACTTCCGGCACAAGCGGAACGTTGGCGCATTTAAGCCGCTTATGCGCTAGATACATCGAAAGAGGAGTTTTCGAAGTACGGGAAACTCCGATCAGAACAAGATCGGCCCTCAGGAGACCGCGCGGATCCTTGCCATCATCATATTTGACCGCAAATTCAATCGCTTCCACCCGACGGAAATAATCATCATCCATTTGGTGGAGCAATCCAGGACGGCGTTTCGGTTCCATTTCAAGCACGTTCTCAAACGCTTCCAACATCGGTCCCATTATATCGACCAGATACACACCCTCCCGCGAAGCCTCTGCTATGATGAATTCGCGCAATTGAGGCAGCACCAGTGTGAATGCGACGAATCCGCCGACTTCTTTGGCTGCTTGAATCACTTCTTTAATCGGTTCCGTATCATCAACATAAGAAACGCGGCGGATTTCCACTCTTCCGCCATTAAACTGACTCGCGGCAGCCCGAACCACAAACTCGGCTGTTTCCCCCACGGAGTCCGAAACTACATACACGATCGGAAATTGTTCCTTCACTCTCTGTACCTCCAAAATGACTAGATCTCCCGGTTGGTGCCGAGCTCAACGAAAATTTTTGTTACAGTTGTTTTGGTGAAGCGCCCAGTAACTTCATACTGCTTTCGTTCCGCATCGATCACTTTGACTACCGGCAAAGAATCAATCGCGTTGTCCACTAACTTTCTCGCAGCATCGTACACCGTATCTTCTCCCGTCACCGTTATCACATTCGGCATTCTTGTCATGACAAGAGAAACGGGTACAGAGTGGGTTTCCTGTTTCCCGATAGCCACTTTCAATAAATCTTTGCGGGAAATGACTCCAACGAGGATCCCATGTTCCTTAACCACAGAAAGATTCCCAACGTCCTCCACAAACATGGTTACAATGGCATCATAAACGGTGGCCGTATCGGAAATAACCACAGGAACAGCCTTATGATCTTTCACCAGCATTTTGCGGAGCTGTTCGCCGAAAATTTCACTGGTCTTCTTTCCTGCGTAGAAATAACCAACCCGCGGCCGGGCTTCCAAAAAGCCTGCCATGGTCAAGATGGCCAAATCCGGACGCAAGGTTGCCCTTGTCAGGTTTAACTTTTCTGCGATTTGTTCCCCGGTTATCGGACCTTCCACTCGTACAATTTCCAAAATTTGCTGCTGTCTGGCTGAGAGTTCGATGTCCGAACACCACCTTCTAAAAATGCGTTACCTAAATGTGTCATACTTTTTATACCGAAACCCTATATAGTATATACTATATCATCACGTCATTTTCTGCTAGACCTAAATAGGGGAAAAAATAGAATTATGTTAAAAATTGCCGTATAAAATGAAAAAGCGCGCAAGGATATCCGCATGCGCGCGTTCAGGTCATTTTACCAATCGGATCTTTCCTTCATCCGTATAGAGAATCTTCATGGGTCTCGATAAAGCATAGGGATGCTCCACATCGGAATGGGGGCAATCCGCTCCTTGTATTCCTCACTATACCATTGCTCTTTTACGGCAAATATCATGTACCATTTTCCGTTATGTTTATGCAGGAACGGGACTTCCATATCTGTAAATGTGTGGGGCGATACCGCCGGAGGAAGAACTTCCCAATGCAAAAGATCCTTGGATTTCGCTCTCGCAATGCAGCCTCTGGCCTTTGGATCCCCAGCTTTATCACGGGCTGTAATAAAAGCGTAATAGATATCTTCCTCTTCATCGTAAACAATGTAGGGATCTCGCCAGCCCTCGTGTTTGTTATGCGCTTCCGCAGCGCTTTCGTAATAGCGGTAATCGGCTGTCAAAACAGGATTTCCCTGATATTTTTCCCATTGATGCAAGTCTTTTGATGTAGCGACTCCAATCCGTTGCGTGTGACCTACATAACCTCCTTCCGCTACATCCTGTTTGGACCTTGCCGTATAAAACATATAGTAGGTGTCATCTTTTTTAACTGTACATCCTGTCCAAATGGACACACTGTCCCAGGCCTTGTCGTCTTCACTTGCGGTGAGTACTGTTCCTTTCTCCTGCCAATGAATCAGATCCTTTGAAACAGCATGACCGACACTGGAGTTGCGATGTCTTGTGTGCGGATCAGGGTGCAGCGGAGCCTGCAGATAGAAAAGATGATATTCCCCATTTTCTTCATATACCCAGAAATCCCATAAAAACTTTCCTTTTGGCTGATAAGGGATACCGCTCAATTTGCCCCCTCCTTTTCCAAAATTCTCTTGACTTCTTCCAATGTCGGCAACGCGGTCATAGCTCCTTTTTTTGAAGCAGCCAGGCCTCCGGAGACACTTGCAAAGCGAACCATCTCTTGGATATCCTGAACTGTCATTTGATCTAACCTTTTATCCGTATCATTCAAGCAATAGAGAATAGCTGAAACAAACGCATCGCCTGCCCCGGTCGTATCGACCGTTTCAACTTTCATGGCAGGAACTTTTCCCGATTCCCGATGAAACCTGTAGATGCTTCCAGCCCCGCCCATCGTTACAAAGATTAAAGGAATGTTGTATCGCTCCAATTCATCAAGTCCGGCTTCAATATCTGTCTCACCGGTTAGGAAAGTCAACTCTTCATCAGAGATTTTTAGAACATCTGCTGCCGGAAGCATGGAGAGAATGGTTTGCTTTGCCAGTTCTTCACTTTCCCATAAGCCAAGGCGTAGATTTGGATCATAGGAAATCAACATTCCTGCTGCTTTCGCCGCTTTCACCGCTTTTCGGGTTGCGCTTGCGGACGGTTCCCCAATCAGGGAAATGGATCCGAAGTGCAGAATTTTGTTCTCCGCAAAAAGTGTTTCGACGATATCGTCTTCCTCCAGGTAACGGTCTGCGCTGGGATCAATGTAAAAACTGAAATGCCGTTCACCGGTTGGATCAAGGGTAACGAATACGACACCCGTTCGGGCATCATCTGTAAAGGTCATATGTCTTACATCTACTTGATTTTCTTCCATTGTGCGCCTCAGAAAAGACCCCAGAACATCATTTCCGACTTTCCCCAAAAATGCGGACTTGGCACCGAGTCTCGCCAGGCCGACTGCAACATTGGCAGGGGCACCACCCGGACTTTTTTGATAGGTGGTATTCCCCGGGTCCAAAGGAATAAAATCGATCAGCGCCTCACCCAAACTGATAACGCCTTTCATGACAATCAGCTCCTATCGACGAAATTGGGGGCGAGGCCGCCCCCGTCCCGTGTTTATTCATCTTTGAACTTCAAGAACCAGGTAACAACAAATGCAGATACCGCTGCAATCGCAAAACCAATCAAGTAGTTTGCCAGGTTGGATAAACCTAACGGGGCAACGATTGCAATCATCGGGATGCCTGTCAATCCGTAAGCGTTGGCTACTACGTTCGTGAGTACAACATAGGCTCCGCCGAGCGCTCCACCAATTGCAGCTCCGATAAACGGCTTGACCAATTTCAGGTTGATTCCGAAGATCACCGGTTCGGTAATGCCCAGGAACGCGGAAAATGCAGCAGGGATCGCGATTTCCTTGAGCTTCTTGTTTTTCTTTTTGAAAAATACCGCCAAACCGGCTCCGCCTTGAGCCACGTTGGCCATTGACCAAATGGGCAGCAGGAAGTTAACGCCGATTTTTGGATCGGCCAGCAGCCCCGCCTCAATCGCGTGAAAGCTGTGATGCAACCCTGTGATCACAATCGAAGAATACAAGCCGCCAAAGAGCAAACCGGCTATAAAGCCGCCGTACTGGTACACAAAATCCAGAGTGCCCGTAATCAGGCCCCCCACAATTGTACCAAGCGGGCCAATCGCCAGAAGTGAGACAAAACCGGTAAACATGACTGTGATAAAAGGTATAACGAGGAGATCCAAAGAGTTAGGCACCACTTTTCTCAGACCTTTTTCGATCTTGCTCATCGCATATACCGACAATAGGATCGGGATCACTGTACCCTGATAGCCGATCAGCAGGACTAAACCCAAGAACATTCATATACTCCGGAGTTTTGCTCCCGAGCACCCAAGGATTTAAAAGCGCAGGATGGGTTAAAATTCCCCCGATAACCGCTCCCAAAAACGGATTGCTGCCAAATTCCCTAGCGGCACTGAACCCGATCAGGATCGGCAAAATAATAAATGCTGCATTTGAGAACATATCCAACATTTTATACCAGGCACTGTCCGGCGCCACCCAATGGAAAGCTTTCATCATACCGAGAAGCCCCATTAACAAACCGCTGGCGACGATAGCGGGAATAATCGGTACGAATATGTTGGATAATGACTTCGCCAATCTGGCCACAGGATTCATCTTCGCTTTTACGGCCTCAGCGTGCTCAACAGCGTTCGTTTCAGTAATTCCGCTTGCTTCCACGAGCGCCCGGTATACTTTGTTTACCACACCGGTTCCCAAGATAATCTGGAGCTGCCCTGCACTTGTAAACACACCTTTTATGCTGTCCATTTGCTCAATGGATGATTTTTCCACTCTCGTCTCGTCCTTCATAACCAGACGCAATCGAGTGGCGCAATGAGTTACACTGATAATATTGTCTTTGCCCCCTAACAGCGGCAACAGTTGAATGGCAATATCTCTTGGTTGCATAAGAATCCCTCTTTTCCGTGTAATCGTTGTTTGCGAAACAAAAAGACCCAAAACGTGCAAGGGAACAATTTAAGTCGAATCGTCCTGACACATTTTAGGTCTTGCCTGGTCGAACCAGTCACAATCCCACCATATGATGTCTTTCAAGCGCTTTCATTCATTCGTCATGATACCGTTTGATTTGCTTGCAACCCTTTGGATGTGCAAAGCGATATAAGCCAACTCCATTTCCGGAACACTATAACCATATTCCTCTTGCAGATATCGGCCAATCTTTTCGGCACATGCAAAAGATTTTTGGAACCTTTCCCGAATCACGTGCAACATTTCGGGGTCAAACTCATGGCTAGGTTCACTCGCCTCGAACCGCCGAAAAGCATAATGCAAATGTGTAACTAAACGTTGATAAGAAATACTTTCCTCTTCAATCGAGATATTCAACTGGTTCTGAATCAGATCAATTACTTCCCGTATCGTAGTGGTTAAGTCTAACGTTTTCGTCAAATCGCCCGCATTCATTTTTGCCGTATGAATATGGAGGGCGATATATCCTGCTTCATCGTCAGGGATTTCGATGTCCAATCTTTCTTTAATCAACTTTTTTGCCCACAATGCAATTTCAAATTCCTTGCGATACAACGCCTTGATTTCATTCAGCAATTTATTTTGAATGCTTATCCCCTTTTTCAACCTTTCGATCGCAAACGACAAGTGGTCCGTAAGAGCAACGTGAATATGATCATTCAATTCCGTACCTAACTGTTTTTCCGCATAGGTGATAATTTCTTCAGCCACCCCAATATGCTGTTCGGGTAAAGTGGCGAGTATCTCTTTGAATTTTTGATACTCCGAAGTATCCTTCATAACAAAGACTTTTTCAGTCTTAGATTGATCCACAGGATCATTCTTTTTTTCTGAAAAGCAATTCCTAACCCCAGGACAATCTTTTCTCTATCTCTGTCCTGCACTACTAAGGCATTATTATTTAAGATCTTTTTAATTTTCATGCAGATACCCCTTCCACTAACGGCATCCGTTCCAACTTTGGAGACAGGAGAGGTGTTTCAGCATTGGTAGCCTGTGCAAAGAATTCTTTTTCCATTCTCGATCATTCCAACACCCCCTTTTTTCAGCACGACAAAAAAGCATGAGCAAAATCAGCAACGGCCAAACCGCTAACTGTTTTTGCTCATGCCTGATCGAATCAGTAACAACGCAAAAGTGAAACAGTTTATCAAACTATTAGCATAGATGATACAATTTTGGAATCAATTTTGCAAGATCTTTTTCAATTCCTCCCGAATCTCCTCATTCGTATCCAACTCAAGCATATGGGTTGTCAATTTTCTGCAGTCCTCACGATTTAACCGTGAAATCTCACGCTTTATCTTATTGACAGAACCGGCATCCATACTCCATTCATCCAGTCCCAATCCAATGAGGAGAGGAGCAGCCAATGGATCTCCTGCCATTCCGCCGCACATCCCGACCCATTTTCCTTCTTTATGGGCTTCTTCAATGACCGTCTTGATCAACCGGATGACCGACGGATGGAAATAATCATACAAATGGGCTACCTTTTCGTTCATCCGATCTACAGCCACGGTATATTGGACCAAATCATTGGTTCCGATACTGAAGAAATCCACTTCCTTAGCGAATCGATCGGCAAGCAGCGCGGCCGAAGGGACTTCAATCATGATCCCGACTTCGATCGATGAATCAAAAGAAACTCCTTCCCGCTCAAGTTCTTCGCGGACTTCATCAAAAATTGACTTTGCCTGGCGCCATTCCTGCAAATTCGAGATCATCGGGAACATAACCTTCAGATTCCCATGGACACTCGCCCGTAGGATAGCGCGAAGCTGTGTTTTCAGTATCGGCAACTGATCGAGGCAGAGCCGGATTGCTCTGTATCCCAAGAAAGGGTTCATTTCCTCGGGCAAAGACAAATAAGGCAAATCCTTGTCCCCGCCGATGTCCAACGTACGGATTACGACAGGGCGCTCCCCCATAGTTACAGCAACTTCTTTATAAGCCTGGTACTGTTCTTCCTCATCGGGTATGGCAGTCGCATTCATAAAAAGGAATTCCGTTCTGTACAAACCTATTCCTTCTGCACCTTCCTCCAGTGCGGTCACTGCCTCTTTTGGGGTACCAATATTGGCCGCGATCTCCACTTGAAAGCCATCCTGAGTAACTGCCGGTTTCAAGGCGAACTCTTGCAGCAGTTCCTTCTGTTCTTGTTCCAACCCCATTTTTTTGCGATACTGTTCGATTGTGCCTGCATCCGG
The DNA here is from genome assembly GCF_042652925.1 of Effusibacillus consociatus. Taxonomy (NCBI): domain Bacteria; kingdom Bacillati; phylum Bacillota; class Bacilli; order Caryophanales; family Alicyclobacillaceae; genus Effusibacillus; species Effusibacillus consociatus. Next base: position 92,702 of record NZ_JBHSHC010000093.1, on the reverse strand, counting down.
ATCGACAATACATTCCCCTGTAGTTCCGTCGATGATAATTTGCTGTTCGTTGAGGATATGATCCAGGTTCTCTGCAACACCCACAATCGCAGGAATTCCCAAAGATCTCGCTAAAATGGCGGTATGTGAAGTCTTGCCACCCTTGCGTGTTACAAAACCGAGAATAAACTGTTTGTCCAATTGAACTGTATCTGAAGGAGTCAAGTCATCAGCAACCAGAATGACTTCTTCCCGGATTTCCGAAAGCTGCAAGCCTTTCTCATCTCTCAAATTGGATAACAGGCGTCCGCCCAAATCACGAACGTCTGCTGCTCTCTCCCGCAAATACTCGGAATCCATTGACTCAAAGACAGCACTGATTTGTTCCACGATTTGCGTTACAGCTTTTTCAGCGGAATACTGTTGGTTGACAACCAATTTCTCAATTTCGGGATAAAAAGTCGGGTCTTCCAGCATACTTTGTTGGCCGGCCAGGATGACCGCTTTTTCCTCACCCAAGGTTTTCTTGGTCCGTTCAATCAAACCGTTTAGCTCTTGGCGACTTTTTTCTTTGGCTATTGCGAGTCGTTCCTGCTCTGCTTTGCTTTCTTCTTTGGTTACGTATTCTTTAAAAGATTCCACTTTTGAAGAATAGGGAGTATACAATAATGCTTTCCCAATGCGAATCCCTTCCGATACACCGATTCCCACGAATTTGATTTCAGACATCACTCTTCACCAAACTTGCTTTCCACCAAATCTGCCAACGCATCGAGGGCTTCTTCTTCATCGGTTCCACTGGCTTCAATTGTAATTTTTGAGCCCTTCGCAAGACCCAGGGTCATCAATCCCAGAATACTTTTCCCGTCCACTTTCAGTCCTTTTTCGGTGATAACTTGAATATTCGAAGCAAACTTACTTGCATTCTGTACGAACAATTGTGCAGGTCGAACATGAAAGCCCTGTTCATTCTGAATCGAAAGTTCTTTTGACACCATTGCGAGTTCCCCCCAGCTTTAAAGAGTTTCCAAGATGCGAAATACGTCTTCTACGGAAGTTGCTTCAAACAGCTCATTTCGAAAATCTTCATGAATCAGTTTTCTGGAGATAGCTACCAGAATTTGCAGATGTTCATTTCCAACGTTTTCTTCCGGTACAGCGATAAGAAACACGACAGACACCGGATTTCCGTCCAACGATTTCCAGTCTACCGGTTTTGCCAATTTTGCAAAGGCAACACCCGGCTGAGCGACTCCTTTGGACTTGCCATGAGGAATCGCTACTCCGAACCCCACACCGGTTGAGCCTGTTTTTTCACGGTTTACTACTGCTTCCACATACGTGTCCGGTTCAGTAACAAATCCCGCTTTGGCCAAAGTTTCAGCCATGGTTTGAATGCATTCTTCCTTACTTTGAACATCCAAAGACATAAGAACGGTTTCCGGCTTGATGAGAGCGGTTAGTTGCAAAACAATTCCTCCCAGATTATGATTTGTTTTCTTTGACTTTTGAAGAAGATAAGGAATGAGGACAACCTCATTCCTTATTGCTCCTTAACGGTTAGTTAGCCTCAAAGAGGTATTACTTATTCTTCTTTAACACGCTTACCAGCAAAGCTGTGACCACGGTTCCAATTACGATCGCAAGTGCATACAGCGCAAGATGGCCAACCGCGTTGGGAATCGGGAGCACGAAAATCCCGCCATGCGGAGCTCGCAGGGTAGCGCCAAACAGCATGGATAAAGCGCCCGTTACTGCAGAGCCGACCATAATCGAAGGGATCACACGAATCGGATCGGCTGCAGCAAATGGAATCGCACCTTCCGTGATGAAGGAGATCCCCAGAACACCCGCCGCCTTACCGGCTTCACGCTCTTCAACCGTAAACTTATTACGGGCAATCAAGGTAGCCAGCCAAAGTCCAAGAGGAGGAGTCATTCCAGCCGCCATGACGGCCGCCATCGGTTCAAAAACGTTGCTTCCCAACAACCCGACAGCAAACGTATAAGCCGCTTTATTTACCGGTCCCCCCATATCAAAGGCCATCATAGCCCCTAACAGCAGGCCAAGAAATACAGCATTCGAAGAACTAAGTCCTTTTAACCATTCAGTAAGTCCATCCATAATCCCTTTTACAGGAGTACCAATCACATAAGTCATAAGAAGGCCGACTGCAAGAGTGGACAGCAACGGAATGATTAGAATAGGTGTAAGACCTTCGAAATTCTTCGGTAGCTTGATCGTACTGCGAAGCCATTTTGCAATATATCCTGCCAAGAAACCGGCGATAATTCCTCCAAGGAAACCGGCACCGATTTTGGAAGCCAGCATGCCTCCTACCAGCCCCGGAGCCAACCCCGGTTTATCCGCAATCGAGTAAGCAATAAACCCGGCTAAAACCGGAACCATTAGGGCAAAAGCGGCACCGCCCCCAATGTCCATCAATGCAGCAGCCAACGTCCCTTTTTCTTTGAATGCCTCAATCCCAAAAATAAATGAGAGGGCGATAATCAGACCACCGGCTACCACCAGGGGAAGCATGAAAGAAACACCATTCATCAGATGTTTATAAACCCCTGTTCGTTGAGCACTTCTCTCCTGCTTTGTTTTTTCCACCTGGTTTACAAAATCCTGAGCAGAGGCTTGTTTGGATAAAGCTTCTTCAATTAATCGGCCGGGATCTTTGATCGCCTCCCCGACAGAAGCTTTCACTACCGGTTTTCCTGCGAAACGACCTTCATTCACATCGGTATCTGCTGCGATGATAATGGCGTGTGCTTCTGCTATTTCCTGCTCAGTCAGTTCGTTTTCGACTCCCATTGCTCCACGGGTCTCCACCTTCAAGTCGACGTTTTTTTCCTTTGCTGTTTTTTGCAAAGCTTCAGCCGACATGTAAGTGTGAGCGATTCCAGTGGGACATGCTGTTACAGCCAATAACTTTTTCACAGTCATTCTCCTTTCTGACCCCCAAAAATTTAAAATAAGTTCTTATAATATACTTGCATGCACTCTGGATACGCATTGCTGGACCTCTGGGAGAGTGCACACTTGGGTCCCTGATTTGGAAGCGGTTACCGTTCCGGCCGTTGTAGCCCAAACGGCTGTATCTTTCAGCGTTTTTCCGTTAAGCAGCGAATAAACAAGGGCGGCTACCATTGAATCGCCTGCTCCTACAGTGCTCTTCGGGGTGATAGGAAATGAATACACACGAAAAGTCTCGTGTTGATCCATCACAATCGAGCCTTCACTCCCCATCGAAACCAGTACTAGAGAAACTCCGGTTTTGAGCAGCTGCTTACCCGCCGAAACAACTTCCGATTCCGTTTTCAACTCATGTCCTACCCATTGTTCCAGCTCAAAACGGTTCGGTTTTATCGCATAGGGTTTTCCTTCGATTCCTTCCTGAAAAGGAACCCCATCCGCATCCAAGATTGTTTTGACACCCAGCCCGTTCGCCATTTGAATATACTCCCGATAAATATCCTCCGGCACTCCCGGAGGCAAACTTCCACCTACTACCAAAACGGATGTATGGTGGAGCAGCTCGAGGAGTTTCTGTCGGTAGATCTGCAAATCCTCGTGATTTACCGAAAAGCCCGGCTCATTAATTTCTGTAGTGATTTTGGAATCTTCATCGTAGATTTTTAAATTGGTACGAGTTTCACCATTAATCTCCAAAAAGCCGGTTTGAATCTGTTGTTCCTCTAACTGTTTGAGCAGAAAACGGCCTTGTGAACCCGCAACTAATCCTGTGGCAATGACATCAACACCAAATTGGTTGAGTACCTTTGCCACGTTGATCCCTTTTCCTCCAGGATCAAGACGCATTTGTTGGACTCGATTTAAGCCCCCAATTTGCATGCCGTGTATCGTAACGGTTTTATCCAAGGCAGGATTTAAGGTGACTGTTACTACCGATGAATTCAAACCTGATTTCCCTCCTAAGGATTCACAGTGTATACGTCCACTCCCAGTTTCTCCAACTGATTGATGACGCTTACAGGCATCGCGTTGTCGCTGATGCATTTATCAATCTCTTGTACTTCAGCAACCTTTGCGAATGCCACTTTTCCCACTTTGCTATGATCCGCCAGAAGAAATACCGTCTTGGCGGACTGAATCATCTTTCGTTTGGTGGCTGCCTCCAGCAGATTTGGGGTGGTTAAGCCCTCTGTTATGTCCAACCCATTGATGGCCACAAACGCTTTGTCCACTCGAATCATGTTCAATGCTTGTTCCGCCAGGGGGCCCACAAGTGCCAGAGTTTCTCTCCGTAAGGTTCCGCCAATCATCATTACTTCAATTCCCGGAACACCTTCAAGCTCGTGCGCGATCATGATTGAATTGGTCACCATCGTTAACCGGGTAAGCGGTTTCAACTCTTTCGCCAAATGAAGAGTGGTTGTGCCCGAATCGAGAAGAATCGTATCGCCTTCTTCGATAAATTCAATCGCCTTTCTTGCAATCGCTTGCTTTTCTTTTAGAAACTTGTCTTCCTTCTCCACAAACGTGGGCTCGAAATTCACACTTTGTAAAGAAACGGCACCGCCATGCGTTCTTCGCAACAGCTTCGCTTCTTCCAATTCTTTCAAATCACGGCGTATTGTAGCCTCTGAGACCTCAAAAGACTGACATAGTTCCTGCACAGAAGCTCTCGAGTGCTGTTGAACGTATTCAAGAATTTTAATCTTTCGTTCTTCGCCATATAACATAGGGATCCCTCATATTGAAGAGTAGGTTGATCAACTCTGATCAAGAAACGATCGTTTATGATTATTTATGATCGATTTTGATTATAGTTGATATTATTTAAAAATTCAATGGGCAATTTTTGCAAAAGAAAAACCGGGGTCAAATGGCCCGGTTCGATATGCATCCCTAATTCCTGTCGTGCTATTTAAAACTTCACTTTCTCCAACAAGTAATCTTTCAATTCGCTGATCGGCATCCGCACCTGCTCCATCGAATCCCGCTCCCTAACCGTAACCTGACCGTCGGTTTGGGAATCGAAGTCATAGGTGATGCAGAAAGGTGTGCCGATTTCATCCTGGCGCCGGTACCGTTTCCCGATCGACCCGGATTCGTCAAAGTCGCAGTTGAATTCCGCCGACAGAATTTCATAAATCTTGATCGCGTCATCCGACAGTTTCTTGGAAAGCGGCAGAATTGCTGCTTTGACAGGAGCAAGGGCGGGATGGAAGCGAAGAACCGTCCGCTTATCCCCCTCACCGAGATCTTCTTCCTCGTAGGCATCTATCAGGAATGCCAAAGTGACCCGGTCTGCTCCCAACGAAGGTTCAATGCAATACGGAACGTATTTCTCGTTTGTTTCCGGATCCAAGTAATGGAAATCTTCACCGGAGTGTTCCATATGACGTTTCAGGTCAAAATCGGTCCGATCAGCAATTCCCCACAATTCCCCCCAACCAAACGGAAACTTGTACTCAATGTCAGTTGTCGCGTTGCTGTAATGGGACAGCTCTTCTGTAGTGTGATCACGCAATCTGATGTTTTGCTCTGTCATCCCAAGGCCGAGCAGCCAGCTGTAACAGAATTCACGCCAGTACTCAAACCACTTAAGGTCTTCTCCTGGCTTGCAGAAGAATTCAAGTTCCATCTGTTCGAATTCACGAGTCCGGAACGTGAAGTTACCAGGCGTGATTTCATTCCGGAAGCTTTTTCCGATCTGCGCAATTCCGAATGGCACTTTCTTTCTCATGGTGCGCTGCACGTTTTTGAAATTGACGAAAATTCCCTGGGCAGTCTCCGGACGCAAGAAAATTTCGTTGGCAGAAGATTCGGTTACGCCCTGGAAAGTTTTAAACATCAGGTTGAATTGACGAATCTCTGTAAAATCTTTCGCTCCGCAATCCGGACAAGCAATATCGTGCTCTTGGATCAAACGTGCCATCTGATCGAACGACAAGCCATCGACAATCAGCTCAATCCCTTTTTCAGCAAGCGCTCCCTCAATCAATTTGTCCGCACGGTGACGGGCTTTGCAATTTTTGCAGTCGATCATCGGGTCGTTAAAGTTCCCCACGTGCCCGGAAGCTACCCACGTTTGCGGGTTCATCAAGATTGCGGAATCGAGTCCCACATTGTACGGAGATTCCTGGATAAACTTTTTCCACCAAGCTTTTTTCACATTGTTCTTTAATTCTACGCCGAGCGGGCCATAATCCCAAGTGTTTGCCAAACCTCCGTAAATTTCAGAACCTGGAAAGATAAAGCCTCGATGCTTCGCCAATGCGACGATTTGATCCATAGTAACTCTTTGTTCACTCATTGATCCCACTCTCCAAAGTAAAAATAATAAAAACTCCCGTCCCGCATCCGAAAATGCAAGGGACGAGAGTTGGTCTCCCGCGGTTCCACCCTGATTGGCGTTCAGAACGCCCACCTTAGTTTGAAAAAGGCTCCAGACCGCCCTTCATGAACCGTCCATACCGGGCTCACACCATCCCCGGCTCGCTTGTATGGCAATCATTCACTACTCCTGTCCTTCACAGCCTGTATATGCAACTGTTGGCAAAAATCATAACAAAGGATGCATGCAAAGTCAATTCCTAAAGACCGTATCGATTCAATTGATCGAGAAATTGCCTCGATTTAAGATAAATTCCGCCCTGTTCCTCAAGATACTGGCGAAGAATTTTATCCAGCTGGTGTTTCACATCCTCACCAATGCTTATATTCCCCAACCTTGCGGGATCAATTATTTGAAACAGCCGCATCAGTTTTAACGCAGCCGGTTTTAACCGGACAGCATAGGGATCGGAATCATGACACTGTTGACAAAGCGGTCCGCCCTGCCGAATTGAAAATCGGATCACACTGTCGATTGATTTTCCGCAAAAGCTGCACTGCTCCAAGTTGGGTTGAATACCTGCAGCATACAGCATCTTCGTCTCGAAGATCCTTAACAGAACATCCGGATCTTTTCCCTCTGCCAGGTAGTGCAGCATATGTAAAAGAAACTGAAACGCACCGGGATACGGGATGCGTTCTTCCAGCACGCGATCCGTGAGTTCCGTCATACAAGCCGCATAGGTTGATAAAAAAATATCTTCCCTGATTGGACGAAACGGGTTGATCACATCCGCATGGGAAACGGAAAACATACCGGAATTCCCGCCAAATAACAACCAGTGTCCGTGAACAAACGGTTGTGAAACGGAGACCAAGCGGGATTGCGGTTTGTTGGCTCCTTTGGCGAGAACGGCTATTTTTCCATATTTAGCTGTCAATACGGTGACAATCTTGTTCGTTTCCCCGTAATCTATCGCCCGAAGTACAATACCTTCCGTCTTGTCCAAAGGCTGGATTCCTCATTTCTTCTCAATCTTCCGGAGATTGTATTCGGGATCCGTCACGGAAACTCCTTTACTCCTCTTCTGTAAAATCTTCCTCACTTCGACCGGCTGAGACTTCCTGCAAACCGTTAGCCTCGGATTCCTTGTACAAAAGATAAGCATCGATCTCACCTGTAGCACAAAAATAGCGCCACAAAAAGTCTCGCATCAAGCTCATCCTTTCTGTTTGCGAATCCCCACCAGTTTTGTATGGGGGTCCCCATACGAGAGTTGAGAGCTTTCGCCCTTCGGGTACCCGTCAAAGAAGTGTGACCTTGACGGTTTCGTATCGAGTGTAAGGTTAGATTCTACGGAAGCTGTCTGCTCTATACTATGGAATACTTACCAGTAACGACAACAGGCTCTATTCTGTGTCGGAAAACCCGAAATTACGCAGCATTATCTCCTTATTTCGCCAATCTTCTTTTACTTTCACCCAAAGTTCCAGATACGCTTTGGACCCCAATAGATTTTCAATATCGACCCTTGCACGTTTGCCGATTTCTTTTAACATATCGCCGTTCTTCCCTATCAGGATGCCTTTTTGCGAATTCCGTTCCGTATAGATGACCGCGTTTATATAAAGCATGTCCTTGTCTTCCCGATATTGCATCTGTTCGATCTCCACCGCTACGGAATGAGGCACTTCCTCACGCGTCAGATGAAGAACTTTTTCACGAATCAACTCGGCAACCACAAATCGCTCAGGGTGGTCAGATACCTGGTCTTCCGGATAGTATTGCGGTCCTTCCTGCAGGTTGTCAAAGATCAATTTGCGCAGCAGGTCGACATTCTCGCCTTTTAATGCAGAGATCGGCATGATCTCTTTAAACGGATACTCATCCTTATAGATGGCAATGATCTCGAGCAACTGCTCCTGACGGATTGCGTCAATTTTATTGATCAAGAGGAACACGGGAGTAGAAATCTGGCGCAACTGCTCAATTACGTATTGATCTCCAGGCCCCTTTTTTTCGGTTGCGTCCACCAACATGCACACCAAATCCACTTCCCGCAATGTAGTTATAGCGGTACGCACCATATAGTCCCCAAGCTTATGATGAGGTTTATGTATACCCGGTGTATCAAGAAAAATGGCTTGTCCCTCTTCCGTCGTCAGGACTCCTTGAATCCGGTTGCGAGTAGTCTGCGGCTTATTGGACATAATGGCCAGTTTTTGACCGATCACACGGTTCAGCAGGGTCGATTTTCCGACATTTGGCCGGCCTACAAAGGCTATAAAACCCGACTTAAATTTCGTTTTCACCATGAAGATCCCCCTTCGAGAACGAAAATGGCAGAAGTTCGCCCACAGTTGTTTCCTTACTTTGTCCATTTAGATTGCTAAGAATTACTTTGGTACCCGGAGAACAGAATTCTGCCATAACTTGTCTGCACATCCCGCAGGGTGAAACCGGGCCTGCCGTATCCGCAACTACCGCAATCATCCGAATATCGGATTTCCCTTCTGATATCAGCTTAAAAATGGCTGTCCGCTCGGCACAATTGGTCAAACCGTACGAGGCATTTTCAATATTGCAGCCGGTCACTATTGTACCGTCTCCCGTTAAAATCGCAGCGCCGACAGGAAAATTCGAGTAAGGCACATAGGCGTTTTTACGCGCTTGTTTCGCCTGTTCCAACAACTTTTCGCCGTTCAACCTGTTCATCCCCTTTCCCGGTTCACCGAAGAGCGCATTGCCAAAGAACGAACGATAAAATACAGCAGGATTACCGGACCTAACAATAAAAAGTACCATTCAATCGTAAAAGACGACATCGGTCTCATTTGCAACGGCCACAGTTTATCGTGAAACACAAGCAATCCCACTATGATGGCATGAAGTGCGGTCAAAAGCACCGCGGCGGCAGCCGTATCCTTCGCAATCTTGGCCAGCCGGTGATACTCATCCGTAACCAGGTCCACCAAAGATTCAATTGCAGTATTTACAAGTTCGGCAGCAATCACCATGACGATCGCAAAAAACACGAGAATGATCTCCAGCCTGGATACATCAAGTATCAAGCAGAAGATCATTACAAGAAAAGCCAAAACAAAATGAATTTGCATGTTTCGTTGTGTCACCAGTGTATAAGTGATGCCTTCCGAAGCATACTTCAAGCTCTTCAAGAATCCTTGCAACCAAAGCATCCCATCACCCTCTTGTCAGGCCGATGTTGGCAAGGATTGCATCCTGCCTTCCAAACATGTCCTTCTCATCTTCCTCCGTCATATGATCATACCCAATCAGGTGAAGAAAACCGTGAACAGCCAAAAAAGCCAATTCCCTTTCAATGCTGTGGCCGTATTCTTCCGCTTGACGAATCGCGGTCGGCACGGATATCACAATGTCCCCCAACGGTTCCACATCCTCACCGTCTTCCTCTTCGAACACAATGTCGGGTTCTTCATCATATGATTCCTGCAGGGCAAACGACAGTACATCCGTAGGTACATCCTTGTTGCGATAAGTCCGATTCAACTCTTGAATGGTTTCATCATCAACCAGCGAGACCACCACTTCACCGGCGTCGATTTGCTCGTAACCCGCTGCAGCTTGTACCGCTTTTGCAAGGAGGTCCTCCACATCAAAGGAAAATTCGATATTCAACTCATTGAGAACTTCCACGATTACCTGGGTATCTTGTGTTTCCAATCTCTCAGCCCCTGACTGATAGAGGTTTTACTTCTTTTCCAGCGGATCCGGATATTCAATTCGCGCATGATAAATCCCGTTCAATGTAATCATCAGCGCATCTGCAATCTTGTCCAAATCCTTTAAAGTCAAATCACACTCATCCAGTTGTCCGTCATTCAAACGGTCTTTGATGATCTTTCGGATTACCGCTTCAATCCGGTTCGGCGTCGGCCGGCTCATGGAGCGAACAGCCGCTTCCACGGAATCACAAAGCATGATAATCGCAGCTTCCTTCGTCTGCGGCTTCGGACCCGGATAACGGAAATCATCCGCATTCAGGTTGTTGTTTTTGTCCATCTCCAACGCTTTGTTATAGAAATACCATAACACAGTCGTACCATGGTGCTGCTCACAAATGCTGCGGATCGGTTTTGGCAGCCGGTGCTGTTCCAACATTTCTACCCCGTCCCGTACATGAGACGTGATAATCAGATGTGACAAGCTGGGTGCCACTTTGTCATGCGGATTTTCCCGGCCATTCTGGTTTTCGATGAAGAACATGGGGCGTTTTGACTTCCCCACATCGTGAAAATAGCCCCCCACGCGGCAAAGCAGAGGATCTCCTCCCACCATCTCCGCCGCGGTTTCCGCCAGGTTACCGACAATCAAACTGTGGTGATACGTGCCCGGGGCTTCCATTAATAATTTTTTCAGCAGCGGATGATTCGGGTTCGACAATTCCAACAGGCTGATCGGTGTAAGAATCCCAAATAGACTTTCCAGAAACGGCAGCAGTCCAATAGTTAAAATACCTGACAACAAGCCGTTTACCAGCCCGAAGAGCAGCGCCTGCAAAAGTCCTTGCCATGTGAAGTTGGCAGAGGACAGGAGAGACTGAACTGTTGTAATCGCCAGCATGTTAACACCCGCGATGAGAAACGCGGCCCGCATGATCACCAGGCGATGTTTCACCCGAGCAACCGCAAATACTCCCGTCAGAGAAGAAATCATTCCGACAAACAGGTACTCGAATCTGAAGTCAAACGATAAGGCTGCGAATAGCGTAAAAATAACGGCGCCTACGATTGCCAAATAAGCGTCAAACAGAATGGTCAACAACATTGTACCCATTGCAAGCGGTGCCAAATACCCGATTGCTTGTACATTCAAAGGAGCACTCAATGAGACGATCTTCATTACAAAGGCGGTCAGAATGACGACCAGACTTAACAACAGCAGCAGGTTGTTGTTCCGCGACAGTTTTGTTTTTGCAATGAGGGAATATGCTTCGATGATCGCCAATGAAAAGGCTAAAAAAAACGCAAGCCCGAAGTAGATCTTATAGTTGGGTTGTTCCGCCAGAAGTTTTAAATCACGCAGCAGCCCCAGTTTCTCTGCAGTGATCAGTTCTCCATTTCGTATAATGAGATCCCCTTTAAGAATCCGAACTTCCGGTGTCTCGCGTTTCGCTTTCTCACGCTGTTCCTCAGTTTGTTTTACATCATAGACCATGTTGGGACGAAGCGATGACAGCACGAGATCTCGAACAATCAGCCGGGTGTCTTTTTCCAAATCGACCAGTTGGCTGTCCAAAACTGTCGGCGCCGCCGCCAATGATTCTTCATAGAACTCCTTGCGTAAAAATGAACTGATATAACGGTTTGTTTCGTTTTTGATGCGGGCCATCTCATTCGGGGAAACTGTTAAAAGCTTGCCCAGAATGTCCTCTTTCACGGGAATCGGGATTTTCTGCATCTCCCGGATTTTTTGTTCCCGAGTTAAGGATGCATCCGGCGCGAGTTTCTCCGCTGTCTCGAACAGTTTCGCAGTGTTGGCCAAAGCCTTTTCCTCAACTGTAGGATCCAGATAGTAACTCTTTGGAACCTTATTGATGGCTTCCTGTCTCTTTTTTTCGGTTTCAGCCGTGTTAATCGCATCAGTCGGCGCTTTTATATCTTCCTGCGCAATATCCCCAACTTTGTAGGTATAGCGAGGAGGTGTAACGTCCCCCAAGAAAAGGAAAAACAACATCAGAAACAGAACCGCGTAAATCGCGGCTCTCATTCCCTTGCTGCGCATCAGTTCCGGACTTAAAGTAATCTGACGTATGTTTTCCAATTTTAAACCCATTTTAAAACGACTCCTTACTTCCCGCTTTTGGGAGTTGCCACATTCTGTTCATCCTCCGCTGCATAAGCCGAGATGATTTTTTGGACCAGATGATGCCGGACAACATCTTGTTCGGTGAGGAAAACAAAGGAGATTTCCTTGATGTCTTTCAAGATTCGAAGTGCCTCATTGAGACCCGACAGTTTCCCACGCGGCAGGTCAATTTGAGTGATATCGCCCGTAATCACCATTTTGGATCCAAATCCCAGCCGTGTAAGGAACATTTTCATTTGCTCGGGTGTAGTATTCTGGGCTTCGTCCAGAATCACGAATGAGTCTTCCAGTGTACGGCCGCGCATATAGGCTAAAGGAGCCACCTCAATGATGCCGCGTTCCATTGATTTCTGTACATTTTCCAGCCCCATTACATCATACAACGCATCATATAAGGGCCGCAGATAGGGGTCCACTTTTTCCTGCAAATCACCGGGCAGAAAGCCAAGATTTTCTCCCGCCTCTACCGCCGGACGAGTCAGGATGATCTTTTTGACCATTCCTTTTTTCAAAGCCATGACAGCCATTACAACAGCCAAATACGTTTTACCCGTTCCGGCCGGTCCCACACCAAACACGATATCCTGTTTGCGTATTGCCTGGATATAAAAACGCTGTCCCAACGTCTTAACCCGAATCGGTTTTCCTTTTGTCGTGGTTGCAATTTCTTCCGTATACAGCTCCACAATTTCTTCGGCCGCACCAAGCTTTGCCATTTCAATCGCGTATACAATCTCCCGTTCCCCGATCGCAGTTCCCTTTCTCACCAATTGTACCAGAACGTCGAACAAATGCTGGAGTGTATCGACCTCATCTGCCGTTCCGGTGATTGAGATTTCTCCGCCTCTCACGACGAGTTTGGCGGAAAAATGTGCTTCGATATGTTTCAAGTTGACATCGTTTGGCCCAAAGATCTGAAGCGCCTCTTGGTTGGATTGCAGGGAAATTTTGCGGGTCACCGTATTCAATCGTTTCTCTCCTTCTTATAGAAAACTTGGCTTCCTATCGACCTAAAAAGGCTGAGGTTTCCCTATGTCTTCTATTACTTCAGTAAAAACTTCTACATCTAGCTTACCATGTTCGATTCGCACATGTAAAATATCTTGCGAGGTGATTCGCCCTTTTCCACCAATTCTCGCTGTCACATCGGCTTCCGCCTGCCTTAACGCCTCTTGTTTCGCTTCTGCCTCCGTGAAGGCAATCTTGTCATCTACCGTTTCCTTTACATCCACATGCCGGACTTTAACGGGAAAGGTGAAAGAACCGATATGAAACTCCTGATCCACCGCTTGTTCTTCAGAATTCGCATAGGGATTCTGGCCGTACCCCCAGACCTGAATCGGAAAGGAACCCAGGATGAAATACTTTTTCTTAAATGATTGCCCGGTGTATACTTTTCGTCCCTGTTCGAGCGGAATCTGCATTCGGGTTGTGTACCAAACCTTTGCCTCCACAATTCCCTTCGCATGAACGGCTGATCTTCCGTCTCCCAGACTTCCCGAGATGACGACCTCGCCCGGATTGACCAACTGGCCGGGTTGTACCTGCACGACCCCTTTTTCAGCCAGGACTCTTTCAATGACCCCTTTCTTGCCAGCGACAATGTGCTGTGGTTGATTGGGAGCCGGTTGAACGGGAGGAATTTTTTCCAAAACCTGAATGCGAACCTTGGTCCCCTCAACGCTCACCCCCACCCAAGACAGTTCGGGAACTTTGTCCAAAATTTCGGCTTGCAAAAGAGCCGTGTCAGGCAGCCTGCCAATCCATGCGCCTTTATGAATGCCTGTTGATTCCGCCGCAGCCAGAATTGTTTCGGGTGACAGCTTTTTGGTTCCGTCCACTTCAATCGACCACACCACTGAGGTTAATGCATACAGGAAACACAGGAATACAATGGAACCTGCCAGAAAGGTCTTTCTTCTCCAGGCACGCTGCCATAAGAACGGCAGGCCCGTCCGTTTTCCAAAGTGAATTTTGCTTTTCGTTTGCTTAAGCAAAGGCCGAAGGCGACGAACATCGCTCCGCAAGATCGTCATTTGGATAGAGCCGTTTGAACGATAGACAATATCGCGGATCCACAATCCTGCCTCATTCGCCAGATTCACCAGCAGCGGAAGACGATTTCCGGTGATGGTTACAACGACAAATCCCTTGTAGTAATCGAGCAGCAATCGACTGAACATCCTCGTACCCCCTACCCAAACTTAACCCCGTTAATTTCTCCTTCGATCAAGATTTCGCGTGGTTGAATGTATTTAATGACCAAACGCTTCCCCGTCACTTGAAGTTCACCCTTTGTATGAGACAGACGGATACGGGAATGATCGAATTCGAGAATCCCCGTGTGATTTTCGATAAACACCTGCAGTCCGCCAATGAGGGTGATACGCGGCACATCATAAATCGCATCTTTCGGAAGCTCTAACAAATTGGCAGCAAGATTCTGCAACCGTTCAAATGCTCGCACCCGGCTCACACCCTCCTTTTGCATCCTCTTAACACCATATGCGATAGAGATTGGACGTAGTACGGACGAGTCTGGGCAATAAAAAGCGGACGGTGCTGATGCCGTCCAGAGATACGCGTTGATGAAGCCGGTTTTTAAGAGTCCCTAATGGGTGGCAATAATAAATTGGGCCTGCTGCTCCAAGTCTTTCATAATCCGCATCAGAGCAAGTTGGCGTGCGGGTAACAGCACGGACTCCGGTTCGTCCAACAGATAAATCGGGCGATACAAAATTTAACCTACAGCTTCTTCTCCAGAATAATCTTTGCTTCGCCTTTGGCGTCCGTTAAGGTTCCAATAATGTCAAACCCGTGGCGAATGTTCAGAATCAGCATGTCTCTCCATTTATTCTTGGTATGGGTCCGCACGGAACGATACCCATTCCGCCTGCACCACTCATGCTGCCGACGCATCAGTTCGGAGGCAATTCCCTGCTTTCGAAACGATGGATCGACCCCGCCCAACCAACTGTAAAAATGACCTAGTTTCCGTTCATAGCCGATCTTGTAACCGACTACTAGTTGTTCTTTCAATGCAAGCAGTGTAAACAATCTACTTTTACTTTGCATTTCCTCAACTAAAAAAATCGGCCCTGCCAAAGACGGCGCCGTGCAGATCGAGGATTCCGCGCAGAATAGGCTCTTCAGGAATCCCTTCAAATTCCAGAAACCGCACCAAATTCACCCCTTCATTTTCCAGTATTCGTTCAAAACGGACAAAATGCCTAACGGGTAGGCATCTGTTCTGGTGCTGTTCCAAAGTTTGAGGTTTTGTACCGGGATCGCGGATCTATTTCTTCCACTCCGAAGTGCAAAATGTGTTTCATCTCTTCCCCCATCTGCTCTTCATACTGTACCCTTTGCGGGCACGGGGAGGGCCCAGAATCTCAGCCATGACTACGGCGCGAACCAGATCTCCTTTTTGGATTGAAAAAGGGGATTGGCGCCGTACAGGTCTGCCTACAGGATGCGTACCAATTCGATCGTAGGAACTTTGCCCGGAAAAAGCGCGTTCCGTATCCGAACTGGGTCTTGCCCGTTTTTCGTTCCGATACTCAGGTGCGGGTCGCACCGCTGTCGATACCCTGACTGTTTCATGGACCGTTTCATGCGGTTCGTCCAGTGTGGAATAAACTGTCTCATGCGGTTCTCGCAGTGTCGGAGATACCGGGTCTCTCGTTTCATATTCTGAGCGCCCTTCAGACATTGTTGGCGTCATTGCCTCACGCTCACGGCCCGTAATCGTCTCACCTGGCCGTCCGCTAGCCATAGGCGTACCTGTACGAGGCTGGACAGGTTGCTCCGTAATCGGCGGTTTAGCCGGCCACTGTCGATGACCACGCGGTCCAAGCGGTGTATCGTGCCGCCCGTCGGGAAGCTTGGGAAACCCTCTCTTCATCGCATTCCGAATTACGGCGATTGCAATCGCAGCAATCACCCAAATCATAAATCCCATTCGGATCACCTACTTCTTGTTGGAATCCTTGCCCGAGTCATCACCCATTTTTGAGATGGCATCCCGCATGTCGGTGTCAGCCATGATGTTTTGCAGATTCATGTAATCCATGACACCAAGCTTTCCTTGACGCAGGGCTTCCGCCATCGCTTTTGGAACTTCCGATTCGGCCTCGACCACTTTGGCACGCATCTCTTCCACAAACGCACGCATTTCCTGTTCTCTTGCGACCGCCATGGCACGACGCTCTTCCGCTTTTGCCTGAGCGATCCGTTTGTCTGCTTCCGCCTGGTCAGTTTGCAATTGCGCACCGATGTTTTTACCGACGTCCACGTCCGCGATATCGATCGACAGGATTTCAAATGCGGTGCCCGCGTCCAGACCTTTAGCCAATACAGTCTTGGAGATGGAATCCGGATTCTCCAACACATCTTTGTGATTGGCGGCAGAGCCAATCGTACTCACAACCCCTTCCCCGACACGGGCCAGAATCGTTTCTTCTCCGGCACCGCCCACGAGTCGGTCAATATTGGCTCGCACAGTAACTCTTGCCCGCACACGCACCTCAATGCCGTCTTTTGCAACCGCCGAAACGATCGGGGTCTCGATCACTCGCGGATTCACACTCATTTGCACCGCTTGCAGCACATCACGTCCAGCCAGATCAATCGCCGCCGCCCGTTCAAACCCAAGCGAAATATTCGCTCTCTCTGCGGCAATCAGCGCGTTAACCACACGGTCTACGTTGCCTCCCGCAAGATAATGGCTTTCCAACTGGTTGGTACCGATATTCAAACCCGCTTTGGTTGCCTTGATTTGAGGCTCCACAATACGTGCGGGAATTACACGACGAAGCCGCATACCGATCAAGTTGAAAATTGAAATCCTTACACCTGCAGCCCATGCGGAAATCCAGAGGGCAACCGGAATAAATGTAAACAGAATTGCCAAAACGATAATGCCCAGACCTATGAGAACCAAAAACCCGATAAACGCTTGATCCATTGATACTCCTCCTTTACGATTTGCGGCGAACCACAATGCGCACGCCTTCCACATGCACAACTACAATGCTCTCTCCGGCATTAATGAAATCTCCTTCTGAGACCACATCGTAACGTTGCTCGTTTATGACTGCTGTACCTGCCGGACGCAGCGGAGTGAGTGCGGTTCCTTCCTGGTACAGCAGATAGTTGTAACTTTTCGCCGGCACATAGCCTTCTTCTTTGGTGAACTGGTCTTTCAAAATCAGCTTGTTCCAAGCTCCGCGATGCCCGAAGTATTTAATCGTGATCCATGCAGCTATTCCGGCAAACACGAGTGAGACAAGGAAAGACTGCACCCCGTATTTCACATCATAAACGGCCACTCCCACGCTCGCTCCAATTGCCACTATTCCCGCTACTCCAAGTATACCAAAGGATGTCACAAACATCTCGATTACAAGCAAGAGCACACCCAACAGGAACAAGAAAAGAGATTCCCAGCCGGCAAAGCCCGCTATCATGTGCCCGAAGAAAAAGAGGGCAAAAGCGGCTGTGCCAATCACCCCCGGCAATGTCACTCCCGGAATCAGCAGTTCGATTACCAATCCTACGATGCCGATGATCAAGAGCACCGGAATTACGAAGGGATGGGTTACAAAGCGGGCCAATTTTTCCGCAAATGACATCTTATATTCGGCTGTCCGTGTGGAACTGTATCCGTAATGAGCCAACACATCTTCTTGTGTCTTGAAAATTCCATCGGCAATTTTTTGATCAACCGCTTGCTGGGCCGACAATGAAATCAGCTGCCCTTGCTTTTTCAAACCGGGAATGACCAGATTCACATCCACCATCCCGGCGGCAACCTCCCCGTTGCGTCCATTTGCTTCGGCCGCTGCCCGCATGTCAGATGCCCAGTAGGCAACGGTTTTCGGATCCGCTGTCTTCCCGTCGATCGTACGCGGTTCAGCCGCGCCGATTGTGCTTCCCGGTGCCATGGCAATATGTTTGGCATTTAAGGCGATGTACGCGCCAGCAGAGATTGCATTGTGCTCCACATAAGCAATCACGGGGATTTTGGACTCCCGGATCACCCTTCCAATGTCCAGAGCGGCGTTCACGCTTCCTCCGAGAGTATCGATTCGAAGCAGAATCGCCTTCGGCTGAATCCTGTCCGCCTCGTTAAATGCACGTTCAAGAGACTGGGCAAGACCTGTTTCAATTGTACTTTCGATATCAATCACATAGACGTCCGGAGCGGGCTTCGTTTCTGCAAATGCCTGAAAAGGGATCAACAGGAATGCGAAAATGAAGCTCATCAAGCTCACGATCCGAAGAAATCTCATTCGATTCTCATCCTCCTCTCTAAGTTTTTCTCGGTGGTCACAATGGTATATACGGACATCTCAGGAAAAGGTTTCGCTCACATGGATGTGGTTCGCCTCAAATTAAAAACCATGTGCAAATGCACATGGTTTGAGTTTGTTCATGAAAGGTGCGCCTGCACCAATTGATTTACCAGTTTTCCATCGGCGCGCCCCTGCACTTTCGGCATGAGAGCACCCATGACCTTGCCCATATCCTTCTTCGATTCAGCGCCTACTTCAGCAATCGTTGCAGCAACGATCTCGCGAAGTTCATCTTCACTCAATTGGGCGGGCAGGTAATCCTGCAATACGTTAATTTCCTGCTGCACTTGATCGACCAAATCGGAACGTCCGGCGTCTTGAAATGCTTGGAGGGAATCGCGCCGTTGCTTTAATTCACGATTTAGGACAGCGAGAATATCCTCATCTGTCAAAGTCTTTTTTTGGTCAATTTCAGCGTTTTTAATTGCTGTTCGAATCAAGCGAATGGTAGACAAACGAACTTTGTCCTTGTCCTTCATCGCCTGTTTCATGTCAGCATCTAAACGTTCAGCCAAGCCCACGAGACAACTGCCTCCTTAGTATTTCTTCTTTTTGCGAGCAGCCTCGGACTTTTTCTTCCGAGCAACGCTAGGTTTCTCGTAGTGCTTGCGTTTTTTAACTTCTGCAAGGATTCCATCTTTAGCAGTAGCACGCTTAAAACGGCGAAGTGCACTATCCAAAGATTCATTCTTGCGGACCCGAACTTCTGACACTTGATTTCCCTCCCTCCAACTTGCCACACACACATGCCGCTACCAGCATGATGAACGTCAAGAAAGTTTATCACGCCAAATTATACTGGATTCGGTGTAGCCAGTCAACTTACATCCAGTAACGAAATTGGGAGTACACCTCGATGATCAAAGATGGTAAAATGGATGTACCTCATTTGGCACTTCAGGGGGTGAATGAAATGCTGCAACTGGGACAAAAGATCGTGATCGTTAACGACTCGTTCGAACAAAATCTCCCCATAGGGGAGTATGGATATATTATTGGCCGGGAACGCAATTCTGACAGCGCTTTTGATTTTATTATTCGTGTGCCCTCAAAAGACCGGCATTATTATGTACCTGCGGCAGACATCGAATCGGAAGAGGTTTTGATCAAGCGGCAGGCGGAGGAAGTTGAAAGACAGGCATTGATTGATCACGCCCTGGCCACCGGCAACAAACAACTGTTTGAGGAATTGGTCGGGAAAAAGCACGACGAAAGCGATGCCACAAAAAATGATTATGTGAAGCCGGAAGAATTCATTCGCAAAGTCAACGTGAATGCATGGATCTGAAGAGGCTGTTCCAAAAGTCTAGAGTCGACTAAGGGCACAGCCCTTTTCTTTTTTGGAAAATGAAATCATAATATTAATTTCAAACTTCATACGATGGAAAATCAGGCTTTGTGAGTAAGCAATCGGGTATCTCGATCTCGGGTTCAGAATAGGCAAGTTTATTAAGAAAATAACAGGTTTCAAAGAAATGATGTTCCATAAAACGAAGCGTAGTTTTGTTGATTAATTCTTCTTTTTTATATAGTTGCACGAATTTTCTAATAAAATGATACAATGCGACGGTAGTATTTGCTACGTCTTTAAGAAAACGCCTGTAATAAGGATAATTTGGGCCGCTAAATCGTAAGTATCCTTTTAACAACTCATCTTGGAACGAATGGCCTTGAAAAGCCTGGATATATACGTCCGCTTCCTTTATCAATGCCAATTCCACTGGATCAAGCTGGCCCTTCATCAGCACCGCGTGCCCAAGTTGATCTTCCAGCCATAAATCAAGAAAGGCAGTGATCGGCTGCGGAGGTGGCTCTTTTCCTTCAACATAATAAGAAAGCAGGCGAAGATATTCTTCGTTCTCATGTGTGGTGCTGTTTAAAAAACCCGGGTGATATATTGATATTTACCTGATTTCGAATTCGTAAATTGAGCAGATTCCCTTCATATTGGTAGTATCCGGTCGCAAGAGGATGTATTTCCTTAGCAATCTGAATCATTTCAATAGAAGACGCAGGTAAATTTCGATCTAACCGGTTAAGTTTATTTCGTATAATTTGAAATGCAACATTATACCGCTGGGCAAGCTGAATCAACTTTTGTTCTTTAGAGGATAGAAAATCGGTCATCATATTAGAATGATCTTCTAACACCTCTACCCAAAATTGATGTTCATACCACGGAGTGATGATCATCGGAACTTTTTTAGGCATGAAGAGCATACCTCCTTAAGGTGAACCCCATTACTCGAGCTGTGACTGGCTGTTATTACGAATTTATATGTTTTTGCATGGAATGTTTATACCAAAAGGGACTGTCTCAAGGGAGTTTTTGTAGCGGGGTTACCAAAAGAGCAGTCGGGATGAGGGTTATTCTACGACTGCTCTCCGGTTTTGATCTACTGCCGCCTTTGTGCAGGACTTTGAGCAGGCAACCTTCACAGCTGATGCCTATTGGGTTTTAACCGGCCGTTGGTGAAGGCTCTAGCCGACAAGGAACTGGTTTTCCGTTCCAATCTGTACGTTATAACGGGTTTGAGTTAGTTACACCATGAGTTCTGCAAAAGCCGCTTGGTTTTCAAGAATCTTTACCAGCGGTTTGAAAATGGCGTCAATCAGATCACTCGGTCCAGGAATGTCCGGGTAAAAAACCAGAAGGATGGTCAGCAACCATCCCATCGTTGACAGTACTGCAAAAGTTGCCTTCTCTTTTTTTTCGTCCGGATTCATTCTAGGCCATTCATACAGAGTAATAGCAGCCACTACGAGGCTTACGCCCAATATAGCGCCCCATCTCATTTTTTCTTCACCTCTTTTTCGGGTATCCCTTGTGGAGTACTAGCCTTACCCGGTCTGCGTACACGCACCTGGGTATCAAATGTAACTTCCACCTGAGGAAAAATCTCATCCCAACGATCTTTTACCTTCTTCCATTCCTGGGGATATGTTCGGTGAAAAGCTTCTGCGAAACCTAGAATGTCTGCATTCTTCTCTTTCTGAACCTTCTGAAGGGCTAATTCCATTCGGTTGTCGAGATCTTTTTCCAATTCTTTTTCGAGCATCCCTATAAAATTCGGGTTGAGCAGATTCCAACGGCTTGCGTTTAGAATCACATCATCTTCCGATACGGCCTTTACGGTCAGCTTCCATTTTCCATCGTCAATGTGGGGAATGAGCTCCGTCCTGCTCCGAATCATCAGGGCAGAGATGCCCCCCTCTGCATCTTTGGGTGTTACCGTAATGTTGGCTTGTTTTATTTCATTTCTTAGCCAGAGTACTCCTCTCGTCACTGCGTCATCAATCTCTCCGATCATTTTATCCTTTTTAAAAATAGCGGTACGGTTGATATACGCAATCGTTTGCAGCTGTTTTTGACCTTTTTCCGGAGGCAATACGTCAATCATGGGAAGAGCCGCTGCACCGGCATCACCGCTCAACATGTCCATGAATTCGATAAAAGTTACCTTCATCAAGATTTGAGATTTTGCTAATTCCCGTAACACTTCCGCTGAGCTTCGTTCGAGAGGGGGAAGTAATGCCAATACATCCTTAGCGCTCCCCTTGCTGACGAAGACATAGGATTTCGGCCGGGGTTGCGGATGGCTTGCAAAAAATTCCAATTCATCTCGGACTCCTTGTTTCGCGAGCTTCTCCCCGATAACGATCGCCTTTGCGTGACCCCAAAAAACTTTACGGGGCAGTTTTTCTTGTAGGATGGCTAACGCATCTACAATGGTTCTTCCCTTTCCTGATCTGCTCAGGGTTTGTCTTCCCTCTCCTCCCCCTCCTCCGCCGCCCCCCATTCCCTGACCGCCACCGAAGGCTTTGGGAATGGATAATTGAACGGTCAGTTCGATCATCTTGTCTTGCGTTGTGTCAATTCCTACTCCCTCCACAAGGGCCAGATCGTTCAGTTCCGTTCGATCCCAACAACCGGTTAGGAACAGCATGTTTGTACACAATATAAGAAACAGAAGGAAGCTTTTCATCTTCGGTGTTCCTCCTTGTTATTGCCATCCCTTTTGCGTATGTAAGCCACGAGCAGGACGAACAGGGGGATCACCAATTGCACCGCTGTCAGATATAAAGATCCTGATGTGGCCAAAAAATAAGCCAATTCCGACTCATTCGAGGCCGTCCAAATCGCAAACTGTACCAATAGGATGCCAAGCGGAAAGACGACAGGGCGATAGTTAGAGAGATTGAGCCATTGGGCCGTTCCCAACGCAAGCGAATAATAAAACACGCAGATTTTGACAAACGCGCCTGCCACCCAAATGGCCATCACGATGGTTTCAAGATGCTCCAGAAAATCAGCGATGCTAATATAACGGGTTGCAGCCATCACCGGGTAGACCATCCGGGCTGCCCCTCCTCCAAAGACTAAAAGAACGGTGATATTGGTCAAAAACAGGGTCAGCATGACACCGAATACCGATATCATTCCCCATTTCATCCCTTTTTCACGATCCGTCAAAAACGGAAGCAAAAAAGACATCAGAATAAATTCGGTAAACCAGGCCTGAGGAGTGAGCGCTCCCCTGATCGAAGGCATGATCCCATTTTCCATGATGGGAAACATATGCTTCGTTCTGAAGTCAGGGAGGAGAAGGAGTATCACCGACAATAAAAGTAAGATCAGGATGGGAACAATCATTTCGGCGAGCCTTCCCAGTACTTCCACACCTGCTCGTACTGCAAAAGCACAAGCCAGGGTCATGGAACCCAGTACAACGATCATCGGAGTGCGGGAGAGAAACGCACTTACCACGAATTCGGTGTATTCTCGCAGGATGGCGCCAGTTACATGTAAATAAAAAAACAAAAAGATAAACCCAATCGCTTTTCCCGGAATCACACCTAGAATGTGCGCGGTATATTGGATGATCGTCTGTTTCGGATAGAGATTGTTTAGCTGAAAGGCGATATACACCGTAAGAAATCCCACGAGTGAAGCCCAAATGGGGGACATCCACATATCCCGCTTGGCATGTTCCATCGTGATGGCCGGCACGAAGAGAATAGCGGTAGCCATAATTGTTGGATACATCATGATCCCCATTTGCAAGGCCGATATTTTCCCTTTCTCCAGCATGTTTTCACCTCCGTTCTTTCCCCGTCGGATCCTCCCCGCGAATGGGATCAGGTTTTTGATCGGGAGCCTGCCGATATTTGTTATACTCTCCGGCTAAGTGAGGCCGCGTGTTCAGCATCCACCAGGGGGCCCGTATGAGCACATCTTTCATGTCTCGTCCTTTCATGGGCGCCATGGGGCTTAGATAAGGGACACCGAAGGACCGCAAGCTGCATAAGTGGGTGAGGATGAAAAGAATCCCCAGCATTACCCCGAGCAATCCCAACGTCCCCGACAGAATTATCATCGGAAAGCGCAGCATTCTTAGCGCAATCCCTGCCGCATAGCGCGGGATCGTAAAAGAGGCAATACCCGTAATCGCAACTACCATAACCATTGGAGCGGAGACGATTCCCGCTGCAACTGCTGCTTCTCCAATGACCAGGGCTCCGACGATGCTGACAGCCGCTCCTACTTGTTTGGGCAGTCTCACACCGGCTTCACGCAGCGCTTCGAAAGTGATTTCCATAAGCAACGCTTCCACAAGTGCCGGAAAAGGAATTCGTTCACGGGAAGCGGCCATACTAAGCAGCAGGGTCGTTGGCACCATCTCCTGGTGGTAGGTGAGGACCGCCACATAGAGGGACGGGAGCAGAAGGGACATCACAACGAATAAAAACCTCAACCAGCGGATTGTGGTCCCGATTAAAAACCGTTGGTAGTAATCTTCACTGGATTGAAGCAAGGAATAAAGGGTCGTTGGAGCAATCAAAGCAAAAGGAGTGCCATCCACGAGAATGACCACACGTCCTTCCAGCAAACTGGACGCCGCAACATCAGGCCGTTCGGTGTTCAGCACCTGAGGGAAAGGAGAATAAGGATTGTCTTCGATCATTTCCTCGATGTACCCGCTTTCCAATACTCCGTCCATATCGATTCGCTGTAACCGTCTGGTCACTTCTTCGATCAAGGTCTTATCCGCGATACCCTCAATGTAAGCAATAATGATCTCGGTCTGGGTGTAATTCCCTACTTTCAGGGATTTCATTTTTACTTGAGGACTTCTCAGCTTTCTTCGCAGCAGTGAGGCATTCACACCTAATGTTTCTGTAAACCCGTCACGAGCTCCTCTGACGACCGATTCAGCTGTTGGTTCTTCAATCGAACGCTTCTCCCACTTCGCCAATCCCAAAGCGAATCCGTGATTTTCGCGTTCAATGAGCATCACCGGGTTGCCGATGGACATTTGTTCCACACAATCGGCAAAGGTTTTGACTTCTTTTACCTTCGAAACGCTTAGTTTCTTTTTCAGCAGTTCATTCAAGCCGTTTGCTTTCCCTGCGGTTTCCTGCATGAGAGGAGCGAGCACATGGGCATCCATTTCCTCTATGTTAGACAGCCCTTCGATATAAATCAGACAGGCATCGATTTTACCGTTAATCAAAAAAGGACGGAAAACCACATCCGAACAATCCTCATAGATGGAACGAAGAACTTGAAGGTTTTCATTTAAATCAGTGGAAAGCTGGGCTTGCTGCTTTTCAATCGACTGTTCCATGTTCATTTTTATGCTCTTTCTAAAACGTTTACGGAAAAGCATAAAAATGCCTTCTTTCAACTGGCAGAAGTAAAGCTATGTAAAAAGGGGGTATAAACCTCATGATCGAATCTCCTGCTGAATCTTTTAACATTCATCATTTCCATTTAGGTATTCCGGTAAACTCTAACTTTTTTGTTGGATGTTGAAACAACAAGACCCCGTTCCTTTTTACTTAAGGCACGGGGTCAGATCACCGAATCTTGTTAGGGTAACTCTAATCTTACTTACTATCTTTAAGTTGTTATCGAGGAAGAATCCATAAGTTTATCGGCTGTTTGTGCGATATGATCAAAGGCTTTATGAAGTTCCTGTATGCTGGCCGAATGTTCTTCTGTAAAAGCAGCAATCTGCTGTACAGATTCATTGATTCGTTCAATCCCCGCCTGCAACTGCATCAGCTGATCTTGAATTTCTTTTGCCGAATTCTTGCTTTCTTCCGCCATTTTGCGGATTTTATCAGCCACAACCGAGAACCCGCGGCCATACTCACCCGCTCTGGCTGCTTCAATGGCTGCATTTAGGCCAAGCAAGTGCGATTGACTGGCAATCTCTTGCACAAATGTAAGGATGGAAGATATCTTGCGAATGTCTTCTGTCATAACCTCGGATTCACGTGATAGGTCCTGCAAACGGGAAGCCACGTCATCCGTTGCTTGTGAAACTTCTCCCGTCGTGGCTGCCATTTCTTCGACAACGGCCGATAATTCTGCAGCACCTGTCCGTAGTGTATACAGTTTTTGATTGGATACAACGGCACTAATCACGCCAATTTTCTCTTCATTATGAAAGATTGGGGTAGAGGTGGCAACATATGCAAAACCGAAAACCTCCGGTCCGCGTTCTTGTTGAAGCCGCTTACCAAGCGTGAAAGCCTGTTCGGTAACTGTTCCTCTTAATTTCTCAAGTGTTGTCCCTACCGGTATCTTGAAGTCTATGTTTTTGCCGGGCAAAGATGAAACTCTAAGCAGATATAAAAATGTTACTTAAGAGTTAGGGTAACATGGAAGACTTTTTATGAGAAGTAGTTTTCACATCCATTTTGTCACAAGCTGCACCACAATCGGACCAAGCAAAACTACAAACAACGTCGGGAACATGAAAAGGACCATCGGAATCATCATTTTCACCGGTGCTTTCATTGCTTGCTCTTTCGCCGCCTGGCGCCTTTGTTCGCGAATGCGGTGAGTCTGTGCACGCAATACTTTTGCCATCCCCATACCGAGCTGATCCGCCTGAATGAGTGCGCTCATCACGCTTCGAAACGCTTCTGACGGGACGCGGTCCCGAAGGTCGGAGAACGCTTCTCTTCTGGATTTCCCAAGCTTCATTTCATCCAACGTTCTCTGAAATTCGTCCGCCAAAGGCCCATTCATTCTTTTGCACACTTTTGAAATGGCAGCATCCAGTCCCATCCCTGCCTCGATCGACACATTCACCATATCAAAAAAATCGGGCATTTGCTTTTGAATGGCAATGGTTCGCTGTTTTCGTCTGGCGTTTAAATAATAATTCGGATACAGTACACCAAAAACTCCGGCAACCAGTGCCAGAACAAAAATTTTACCGAAATCCTTGGATACCGGAAGAAACAAAAGCAGGATCACAGAGAAAAAAACAGCTCCCAGAATCACCTGAAGCATTTTATAGTCGGCCGGTGTCAATTGAAAGGGATATCCGGCGTCACGAAGCTTCTTTTCCAAGGTCCTTGCGGTATGTGCAGACATTTTTCCAAATGTGTAGTTTCGAATTTTTTCCCACAGAGGCTTCAACACCCGCTCGCCGATAGGAGGAACCTTCGATTTTTCATCGTCCACGCCATTCAAAGGGGAATCTTCAGTCGGACGCCCGGCACCGTCAAACGTCAGGAGACGCGAAATCCGATTTTCCATCAAAATCCGGCTCTTGAACAACACTTGCAGAATCCCCGCCGTAACAAGCGTAAAAAAAAGGAAACTAGTAAGAACCAGCAGCAAGTTCTCCATTATGTCACACCTCAATACGAACGATTTTGCGGATTGTCATCCACCCGATAAACCCGGAAACCGTACCGCTCCCCAGCAGCAGCCAACCGAGGGGGTGAGTGAGCATCGAGGAGAAATATTCGGGATTCATAAAATTCAAGAAAAAGCCCAATGCCACGGGCAGCAGCGAGATAATCCATGCGGATAACCGCCCTTGAGCGGTCAACGCGTGCAATTCTTCTTTGATGCGAACCCGCTCCTGTATCGTTTCCTGCATCGACTCCAAAATCTCCGCCAGATTACCCCCGGTAGAACGCTGAACCAACAATGCGGTCACCACCAGATCAAGGTCGGCATCCGGCAGTCGCTCCAGCAGACGTTGAAATGCTTCTTCAATCGGAACGCCATAATTGATTTCACGAATGGTCCGTTCAAATTCCGACCCCAGCGGGTCGGGCACTTCCCGACCAACCAACTGCATCGACTGAATAAAGCTGAATCCTGCTCGCATGGCCGTAGCCATTGTACCCAACGCGGGAGCCAATTGCGCTGCACAGCGCCCCAAACGTTTGTCTTTGCGCCTGTTAAGATACAAACGAGGAAGCAAGTATCCAAGCAATACCGCAGGAATCAATGCGGCTCCGCTGAACCCCAGCAGAAAAAAGGCTGCAAGAGCCACCACAGCCGTTATCAAACGAAGCGCAAAAAATTCTTCCGGTTTTAACGGCAATGCGGCTTGTTCCAATCGCGTACTCCAGCGTCGAACAAATGCTTTTCCCGCAAACTGAGTGCCAATCACTGCAATCAACCGGCGGATCATACGTGGCCCCTTTTCTTTACTCTCCACAACTTCCTCAGGTTCTTCTACTACAGCTTGCATATAAGGCAAAAACTTTTCCAATCGGGCTTCTGCCTGGGATTTCCGCTTCCTGACCAGAGTTAAGACCAGTCCACCGGACAAAGTAAAAACGATGAAAGCGAACCCAATTAATGGAATGATTCCGTTATTCATACCTACCACTCCTCGCGGAACCACTCGGATGGAAGTTCGGCACCCGCGCTTTCCAGCCTTTCTGCACAATGCGGGCGGATGCCGGTGGAAACGTATTTGCCTTGAACTTTCCCGTCGATGGTCATTCCTGTCTGCTTGAAGACAAACAGATCCTGCAAAACAATGGTATCCCCTTCCATCCCCAATACCTCGGTAATGTGGGTAATTTTTCTGCTGCCATCCTTCAAACGGGATTGTTGAATAATCAAATCAATCGCACTTGAAATTTGTTCACGAATCGCACGAACCGGCAGATCCATTCCCGCCATCAACACCATCGTCTCCAAACGGGAAAGCATGTCCCGCGGGGAGTTGGCGTGTCCGGTTGCCAAAGAGCCGTCGTGCCCGGTGTTCATCGCCTGAAGCATGTCCAGCGCTTCCGCGCTTCGGACCTCCCCGATCACAATCCTCTCAGGGCGCATTCGAAGGGAGTTGCGAACCAGATCCCGAATGGTAATAGCCCCTTTTCCCTCAATGTTGGGCGGTCGGGTCTCAAGAGACACCACGTGTTCCTGCGACAGCTGCAATTCAGCCGCATCTTCAATCGTAATGATCCGCTCATCGTTCGGAATAAACGAGGACAAAACGTTCAAAGTTGTCGTTTTCCCGGAACCGGTGCCTCCGCTGATAAAGATGTTAAGACGAGCCTTAACGCAACCGTCGAGAAATTTCCCCATTTCTTCGCTCAGTGTTCCAAAACGCACCAAGTCATCGATTTGCAGGGGTTTCTTGGAGAATTTTCGTATGGTGACAGTCGGGCCGTTCAGCGCAAGTGGCGGGATAATCGCGTTCACGCGTGACCCGTCGGGCAAACGGGCATCCACCATCGGCATACTTTCATCGATCCGTCGGCCGAGCGGGGTAACAATTTTCTCAATTACCTGCAGCACATGTTCATCATCGCGAAAAAAAGCGTCCGTTCTGATGAGATGGCCTTTTTTCTCCACGTAGATTTGATAAGGCCCGTTCACCATCACTTCCGATACGTCCGGGTCCGCCAAAAAAGGGGTAATCGGCCCATAGCCCGTCAGTTCGTTGACAACGGTGGTCAGAAGCTGGTTCTTTCCCTCGAACGTAAGCCTTTCCCTTTCTTCTTCAAAAAAAGGTTCGGCCAGTTTGGGCAGCAGCTGTTCCAGTTCATCATCCTCAAGATTCGGGTGCTTTTTTAATTCTTCCACCAGGAATTTGTGAAGACGGATCTTACTGTCAGGTTCCTTGAGCGGTTCTTTGCTTGCGGCGGAAGCTGCTTTACTTGGTACTCCCGCTTTCATCTGGGGACTAGGGACAGGTCCTGTCTCCTGTTCGCTTAGCCGTTTTAACAGTGACAAAGAGCTCCCCTCCTTATCTGGTTAGCAGCCGTGCCAGCATCGATTTCTTCGGGACTTTTTTGACAGATGCTTTGTTGGTGGATCTTTGTTGGGATTGCAGCTTCGCGGCGCAAGAGAATACACTCTTGGCTACCGCCGATCGGGGATTCGAAAGAACAAACGGAATCCCTTTATTTACAGAGGCTACCACCACTTTCCCTTCGCTGGGAATTCGGCTGTAGATCGGCATACCCAGTACATTCTCAACCGTTCCGGCTGTTATTCCATCAATTTTTGTATCACGATTTAGAACAAGTTTGATTTTGTCCTTCATTCCCAATGATTCAAGCGTCTCAATGCACAGTTTGCTGTTCTTTAATGTTGGAAGGTCAACTGAAGCAACCAACAAAATGTCGGCCGAATTATCCAACGCAACCAACCCGGTTTCAACGAGCGATGGCGGGGTGTCGATCAAGACCAAGTCATAACGGCGGCGTAATTCACCAATGATGATCCCGACATGCTCGCCTGTTACAACTTCGGCAAACTCAGGTCGCAGCGGTGCGGATAAGATTTCGACACCGGAAGAATGGCGGATCATATACCGGTCCAAATTTCCCCGGGAATGTTCATACTCTTCCTTCACCCACTCATAGATCGTCCGTTTCGGCTGAGAATCGAACAGGATTGTAATATCTCCAAACTGAAGATCCAGATCGAGCACACCCACTTTTAAGTTCGACTTGGAAAAAGCGACTGCCAGATTGACGGTTAACGTCGTTTTTCCGACACCGCCTTTTGTGCCGCAAATTGTGACCACCCGACCGTCTGCCTTAGGCGCTTCAGGTGTATCGGGCTGAATTCTCGCCATTTTTAATCGAACAGCGCTTTCCGCTTCGCGGGCAGCTTGGATCACTTCCGCCTCTTGGGAGGGCAATACGACCGCGTCAATTGCACCCGCATGCATCGCTTTTTTCAGATCGAGTTCCTCTGCTGGAACCAGAAGAACAATTGAGATATAGGGATAAGCAGCGGAAAGTTCGCGACACAGCTCATAGGCATTGTACGCGAGGGACGTTTTCAGAAAAACAACGGCTCCTTCTGAAAAGGAAAGCTGGTCTTGCAGTTCATTTGCTTCCGTATACCAGTGTACCGAATTGCCCGTACGGCTGACCGCGGAGTGAACCGTAGTGACAGATTTGACATTATCAACCAAACCGAACCAATGGAGGGTCATCGTGGGATCACCCCTTTGTTCAACTGCTCAAGTGTGATATGGGAAGGAGGAGTCCCGGCTGTATCCCCTGGCGGCCGCAGCATCAAGGAAACCGCACCCTTTTGCGCGGCAAACGCCAACGCCGAACCTTCTGACGGCAATACTTCAAGAGTTACAGTTCGATAAAGGGAACCCTTTGAGCCGTTCTCAGGCGTCGCGTTCAATTGACCCACCGCCAATACTTTTACATTCTGAAGCAGGATTTGGGCAGACGCGTTCTCTCCCTGCGGCGGCGGCACCATTACAACCACGTCCACATAGGCTCCCGGCGTGATGAACCCGGATACCCCCTGCACTTCATTGACCGCTATCGACATCGCCCGTTTTCCTTGGGCGAGAGACAGATTGGCCAACCCTCCGTCCTTTAAGCCGGTTGTCTGCCCATTGCCGGGATTCTTTTTTGAATTGTCTGCCGCTTTCTTGTCTGCATCCGATTGAGTGTCCGTATTGGACGATAGCTGCGTGTTCTTTTTCGAAAGAGTTGCGTACAGCGCTCCGGATGCCAAGATCCCAAACAGAAATGCCCATATCCAGATCGTTTTTGTTTTCATAAACTGCAGCTCACCTCAGTCTACCAGTTTGTAGCCGTATGCCCCATAGTTAGCCTGTGACGTTGAATTGGCACCGGAATACGCGGTCTGAATGAATCTTCCGATCACCTCGGCGCTGTCTTTGGAGGAGCCTACCTTTTCAAGAAAGAAGGAGGCGAATCCTACCACCTCAATCCGTTTGACTTGATTTTGGTCAATTACAACCGGCTTATAGACGGGAATCAGTACAACCAACGGACAATCTTTTGGATAATCATAATAAGTGGCGCTGCCATGGTAAGGACATCTGTCGATCCGGTCCTGCATCGCCTTTTTGGTCGGCCCGACCAGATTACCTGTCTGTGTATCCAGGATATTCCCAATCGATAATTCATTTTGAAATCCGTTTTGTAAATCTTTTTGATAATTACTGGCTCCGGGGCCGGTTAAAACAAGCGCCCCGAAATTCCCGACAGTGGCTTCACCTGCTTTCATCACGACCGGATCTCCAAAGGATAAGGACCTGGATGAATCCACACCGAGCGGGATCACCCCTGTTGCGGACGTCAAAGGACGCAATTGAACCTTTGCAGCCGCCCCCACAGGCGGGTCCGGAATTCCCACCGCACGACCAAAAATGAGCTGTTTGGTACGGACGGAGGATGCCCGAATAATCGTATTCGCGTTGTCAAATTCAATCGCCAATTCGGAAGCGGGCACGCCGTTTGCAGCCGCCGCCCGTTGGGCTTCTTGTTTCGCCAGGTCCGACCGGTTCGGAAGCTCCTGTGCTCCGGCAAGAACGGCCGCGTCCATCGCCTTTTGCAGTCTGGCTCTTTCCAGATACAAATTGCCTCCATCGATGACGAGTGCCGTCAGGCCAAAAAACACGGTCATTCCGGCTGCGACCAGAAGGATTACGGCCCCTTTTTCATTTTTTTTGAGTTGATCAAGGCAACCTAACATTCGTTTCATGTTTTATTCCACCCGCATTACGGTTTGATTTTGCAATGAATACGGATTGGGAATGAACTGTGCCATTAATGGTGTCACAATGTCGATTGAATAAGTAAGCGATATCGTAACGTAGGTGCCCCGTTTTCGACTGAGTTGATCCGGTGTGATATTGATGCCCAGCCTGGTGGTATCCAGACCGGCAGCCCCCCGCATAGCAGCGTCCTTGATCTGTACATCATCTCCACCGATACTGGCTGTTCTGGCCGCTTCCCTTCCGGCATGATCCAGCGCCAAATACGCGTGGAAAATCCGTCCGAAATCAATCATCCCAAACAGCAGCAGCACCAGTACGGTCAGACTCAACGCCATTTCGACCGTTGACTGTCCTTTCTGGGATTTCATCAAAAACCACCCCGCAAATACGCAAACAATGTGCCCAGCACGATCGCCACCCCATAAGGAAATGCGTGATGGATCTCGTTGTTGTCCAATACATCGAAAGAGGCAGCGCTTCCCCGAACAAAGACAAGTGCGTGTGCGATCCGATGCAAAGACTTGCCTAATTGCTTCCTTGCAGCCAAGATCACCAACGCAATCAGTCCACCAATCAAACAAGTATATAAAAAGGAACTGAACACAAAAGCCGCACCTTTCAGGGCCCCAATGGCAGCCATCAACTTCACGTCACCCGCCCCCATTCCGCCAAGCAGAAAAGGGATGAACAAAAGACCCAAGCCAAGCAAAAGTCCACTGCCGCTGAAAAGGAATCCATCCCATCCGGAGAGAACCGTATGATAGAGAATAGCAAACACAATGACCGGGAAGGTCATCACATTTGGAATGATGCGGCTCCGTAGATCGGTAACAAGAGAAATGAGGAGTGCTGCCGCGAGAATGAAATCGATCATTGTGTGTTCGCTCCTTTAATTCGATAAAGACAGCCCCACTTCTCTGAATAGAAAAGCGGGGCTCCTTCCGGTTCAACAACTTGTGAACCTTTCCCACGATACGGGGGTAAAATGCACTGTCGACCCGTAATTTTACAGACTTTTTACAATGTCATCGAACTTCGTTTTAATCTTGTCCCCCATCAGAGTCAGTGCAGCAATTACCACAACTGCGATTAAACCGAGAATCAGTCCGTATTCTGTCATTGCTTGTCCTTTTTCTTCACGCACAAGATTCTTTAATTGTTGAATCATAGTCCTACCTCCTGTTGAAGGTTCAGTTTCCAAACAACCTTAAATTTCCAGAATTTTTTCATTGTTAGTTGTTTGTATGGAGATTATAGTTTACACTTTAAATAACCTTCAAGTGACTTTTAGCCCGTTTATTGCAAATTAAAAATTGAGGTGTATGCGACCATGGTAATAGAAAAAGAGAATCAGCAGGTCCAAATACCTATCCAAATTGAAAAAGCTGACAAATTTGTCAGCCGGTTCACAGGATTAATGTTCCGCAAGAAATTGCCCGAAAACAAAGCCCTGCTGCTCGTTCCGTGCAAGTCCATTCATATGTTTTTCATGAGGTTTCCCATTGATGTGATGTTCTTGGATAAAAACAACCGTGTAGTAAAAATAGTAGAAAATCTCCGCCCTTGGTCTCTTGTTCCTCCGGTTCGTTCCGCTCATTCGACTCTGGAACTCCCTGTGGGCGCGATTCGGAGGCATGGGATTCAGGTGGGGGATCGGGTGGGTTTTGAAAGCCTAGCCTGACCTACGTATTTTAAAAATCGAAAAAATAATTCAACCAACGCGAAGGGCGGTGGCGTGATGATAAAATAAAGGGGGAGTGAACGGTAGTTTACGATTTGAATGGTCAGAGGCGAAAATAGAAAGCTACCGTTATGCTTGCTTGGATTTTAGTTTGAAAACTTCCCGATCCGTTTCGATCCATTTATGGGCAAGATGTTCCAGATGACCATCAACCTTGTCGAATCGCTCATTCATTTCTTTTCGTAAGAAAATCTGTTCTTCCTTGATGGCTTTAATATCCGCACTCATTTCGTCAAGGCGATACAAAATCGCATTTAGAATTTCTTTTTCAGTCATTTTCGTCCTCTCCTTTGTCCCCAATTATACCATGCTTGTCTATTCTGATAATAGGCCGTAATCGGCGGAATGCTCCAACAGGACGGTAATGCCTTGTTTGGACAATAACGTAACCGCTGAATTCACCTCGACCCTGATGATAAATCACTAAACCAATCAAACCGGGAAGTTTTCCCTCATTATGTAAACATTATACATTTATATGGCCTTATGTAAATTTGTGAGGATAAAAAGACCCCGTCCCGGGGTCACTATGTACAAAAATATATCTTATCGACTTCGCACCTCAAAAATGGCAAACTTCAAATAGTGCCCTTCCTCCACACCGTGAATCTCCGGATGGTCCTTGCCTGCCCCGCCCCAATGGACAAGACGCAAAATCTTCTTAGCATCGATCGCTGCGTCTAGTATGACTTCCTTAAAGAGCTCCGGTTTCATATGGTACGAACAGCTTGCCGTGACCAGGAAGCCGCCGTCACGGACGAGCTTCATTCCGTTTAAGTTGATATCCTTATACCCGCGGCACGCTCCTTGAACCGCCCCTTTTGTCTTGGCAAAAGCGGGCGGATCGAGGATCACTACATCCCACAGATTGCCCTCCTGAACTTGTTCCCGCAGATAATCAAATGCGTTGGCCACCACAAAATTGACCCGGTGCAAGAACCCATTCATCGTTACATTGCGTTTGGCTGTCTCGATCGCGTGTTCCGAAATATCCAAACAGGTGACTTTCTTCGCACCGTGCTTGCAAGCATTCAGCGTGAACGATCCTGTGTGGGAGAAACACTCTAGCACTTCGGCCCCGGCCCAGAACGGGTTCTTTATCACTTTCCCGCGTTTATCCATGGGTCTGAAGATCAGTTCTCCCTGTTCGTCTTCTTCCCCGGTCGGCTGCAGAGTGATTCCGTGGGTTGCCCCCCATCCGGTCATCAAGGGTGCAATGGCAGCCCGATTCTCCCGCTGATCGAAGAAAAATCCGGTCTTCTGCCCCTCGACAATGTCCACTACATAGCGCAGACCATTTTCCACGATCTCCACTTCCCGCGGTGCCTCTCCCCACACAAGGCCGGTGCGTTGCTCCAGCCCTTCCCGTTCGCGAACCGGTACATCGCTTCGTTCATAGATGCCCTTCGGTTCCAGTACCTTGATCAATGCATGAATAAGTTCGTTCCTGCGTACTTCCATGCCAAGAGACAGAATCTGAATCACAAGCACATCCGCGAACTTGTCCACCACAATTCCAGGCAGAAAATCCGCTTCTCCATAAATAACTCGGCAAGCGTTTGTATCCTCCAACAGACGGAGGCGGTACTCCCATGCGTCCCGAATGCGGCGTTCGAAGAAGGATTCGTCGATTTCCTCTGTCGGATTATAAGTTAACACCCGAACCGTAATCTGCGAATTCGGATTGATCATGCCCTTTGCCAGAAAATGGCCCGAGTGATTCACGACGTCCACAATATCTCCCGGTTGAAGAGCGCCCTCCACACGGTCAATTTCACTCTTATACACCCAGGGATGTCCCAGCTCCAACCGTTTTTTCCGATTGCGATTCAAAAACACCTTTGCCATGATTGGTTCCTCCGAAACAGCATGTCTTCTTCAGGACATGCTCGCATAGAATGTATAGATTGTATGTCATGAAAAATAGTCTACCCCACGGAGGATTGAAATGTATACATCCGTTTTGTTTCTTGCGGTTGGGCTGTCCGGTTTTCTTTGCGGAATCTGGATTCTCCGGCATGGGCTCGAACAAATGGCTATGGAAAAATTGCCCCTGATCCTGAAGCGGTTTGTGAGAACACCAACGCGGGGCTTGGTAACCGGAACTGTTGTTTCCGCGCTTATGCATAGTTCGGCTGCTGTGACCGTGATTACAATCGGATTCGTATCGGCCGGAACGATGACATTTGCCGATTCACTCGGCATTATTCTCGGTTCCAATATCGGAACCACGGTCACCACTCAAATCATTGCCTGGAATCCGGATGAGGCCATCCTCCCATGTGTGGTTCTCGGGGCATTGTTGTGGTTTGTTCTAAAGGATCAGAAAAGGTATATGGGATTGGCGATTTTCGGTTTTGGAGGTACTTTGTTCGCCCTCAATATGATGACGGACGCATTGGCACCATTGGGAAATACGGAGTGGTTTCGCGAGGTGTTGAGAACTGCCTCCCAGAATCCCATCTACGGGGTACTGGCCGGAACAGGGTTAACCGCTCTCGTCCAAAGCTCGACCGCAACCACAGCCTTAACGATTGCCATGGCCTCCCAAGGGCTGATTGATCTGCCGGGAGCGATAGCGATTGTCTTAGGCAATAATATCGGGACGTGCATTACCGCCCTTATAGCTTCTATTGGTAGTCCTTTACCGGCTAAGCGGGTAGCGATAGCCCATGTCGTGTTAAACGTGGCAGGTGTGCTTGCTTTCTTGCCAATTTTGGATACATTCGCGCAGACTGTTCGGTTGTTCAGTCCCTCTTTACCGGTCCAAGTGGCGACTGCACACACGCTGTTTAACATTCTATCGTCATTGGCTGTATGGCCATTTACACGTACTTTCGCCACATTGATCGAGTGGATGGTGCCGGGGCGGAAGTAACCACCAACGGGATTGAACATCAGGGGAACCAACCATGTTGGGTATACTTTTCAAATCCTTTTTGAGTCAGTTCTTGCAGTTCCTGAAACAGTTCGGAGTCGACCTTTTTGAAGTTGAAACATGACTTTCCCTGCATTCTCTTCTTTAGGGATTCTGACGTATTCTCCAGAAGCTCGGGGTATACATAAACCGGCATCAGATGATAGCTCACATATTCTTTACGAATTTGGACCGCCCCGAAAAACCCCTCCCCTTTCGTTCTTGGGTTACTTGAAGAATTCATTGAATATTCCCTATCATTATCGATTTTCACGATCGTGTAGGGTTCAGATTCCTTTAAGATCGATTTCAGTTCCTGGTACACTTGAGAAAAATCGTTCGTCATTTCAACTCTCCAATCTCATCACTTGAGTGTCGTAATCGGAATGTCAAAGTAACAGATCATAAAAATAGTAGATCCCAAACAGACTAACCATGCCCATAGCGGTCTTGTATGATGGAGCGGCATCACCGGGAACATCACACACCAAAGCAAAACTGACCACCCAAAATTCCATCCATTGTGATAGGATGTAATCTTCGTAAGCCAGAACAAACACTCAATTGACGCGAATACAACCACCCAAATGACAGTATAAGCGAACTGCCTCAACGCTCGTGACTTATAAGGATATCGTGAGAGAAACAGCAAGACCATGAGGGAAGTTTGTAAACTTCATAAATAAATCGCCTAATGTATGATTGGGAATGAATAGCGCCTTGTGAAAATACCAGAGTGAGTAATTGTACGTGAGAATCGTGCCAAACAAATTTACACTTATGATGAAAAGGATGGTTGGGTAATATTTCCGCCAATTTCTCCAATCCCCAAAACGCCACACTGCGAGCAGGAGTAATGCGGTTAGAACCAATACCATATATTCACCAATTTTGTATGCCATGTTCCTCCTCCAATTTTCAGAGTACTTTCAGTTCTTCACTCCTCAGATTAACCACTTATAATATCCGAATAAGGTCAAAATGAATTTGAATGATCGATTTCCTATAATTGGTATATCTTTTTAAAGGACGGGGGGCCTAAACCGCGGCTCGCATTCCTAGCAAGCTCAAAATACGCCGCAACCTGTTTTCATAGAAACAGGAGGTCATAATACATGACACAAGAAAAAGAAATTTCACCTTTTGTACGGCCACATCAAATCAACTTTATTCGAGACTGGAGGAAGCGGTCAAAGTACGCGCCCACTAAACTATCGGTCTAAGGCCGCTTTACTAGCTCTTTGTTTAAACACGGCACCTTTTCGTTTTCGATTCTTAGTATCGATCCCGCAATAAAAAAACCAGACTAGTGTTTGAATCGGTAAACCCAAACTATTGATTCGGCAACCCAGGAGGATAATAATAAGGCGGCACCTTTATCCACCCTCGTTTCCGCATTAACGCCTTAAGATTTGCACCATAGATCACGTGTTCTGTTTGAAATTCAAACCACATCATCCCCACGTCGTTTCGAACGGCTTGGATCAATCCTGTTCCACACATTGTTATCGCACTCGTTATTTTCAGTGCCACTCCGTTTGCAAGTTCCTCATCTGTTAGTTTTACCCCCGTTGGAACTGCGTTTGGTTCTGATTTTGGTTTCGATTCAGTCATTGGAGGTAGAGGAATCCCTTCTTGTTTCATGAAATTTTAAGTTGTTTAATTTGTGAGTTACACAGCTTGATTGCATCTTCAAGCATCCTCATTACTTCAGCATCTGTTGTCATATTCAATCCTGCCTCTTCAAAAACAACCGCTTCAGCCATTGCAGCCAGATGCATCCAACAAGTAAGAGCTTCTCCAATATGCAAAGGTGCTTTTGGTTCGTCATCAATCATGGATTTTAATGTATTGATTGCGGCTTCCCATAAGTTTGGCATACTTTCCCTCCTCTACATTAATTTGCTCAATGAGAGTAGAGTGTATGTATTTGATTGAATAACACCGTCACTGTTGTTGTTCGAGTCTCCTTGATTGAAAGTTGTACGGGGAGTAAAAAAATCCGCCCCTGTCAAACGACAAGGGCGGATTTTTGTTTGAAACTACAACACACCAAACTGCTCATCGCGCAAGTCGGTGATAAACATATGTCCAGGTGCATGGGTGATCATCAGTTCCGGCTTCACCTGCATCGCTACAGCCTGAGGGGTCACCCCGCACGCCCAGAAGACCGGAACTTCTCCGTCTTTGATGATAACAGGATCGCCAAAATCGGGCCGATCAATGTTTCGAATTCCGATTGCTTCAGGGTTTCCAATATGAACAGGTGCCCCATGGACTGCCGGAAAGCGTGACGTTACCTGTACTGCGCGAACTACATCTTTTTGAGGAATGGGTCGCATGCTGACCACCACTGGACCTTCGAACCTGCCCGCTTTGACACATGGAATATTTGTCTTATACATCGCCACGTTACGATCTTCTTCAATGTGTCGGACCGGAATTCCGTTGTTCAACATTGCCGACTCGAATGTAAAACTGCATCCGAGAAGAAACGCCACCATATCGTCTTCCCAGAACTTCACAATATCTGTCACTTCTTCAACCAACTCACCATGGCGGTAGATTCGATACTTCGGAAGATCGGTTCGCAAGTCAGCCCCCGGAGCAGCCAATTGCGGGATCGGAGAACCAGGCTCTGTCACGTCAAGTACCGGACAAGGCTTTGGATTGCGCTGACAGAACAAGAGAAACTCAAACGCGAGATCCTTTTTTAAAATCGCCAAATTCGCCTGTGTATAGCCATTTGCCATGCCGGACGTAGGCTTGATCAATTCATTCCGTCGGATCATAGCGCGGACTTCTTCAGGTTTCATGTTTGCAACGTTCATTTCCCTCTCCCCTTTGTAATTTGATT
Source organism: Effusibacillus consociatus (assembly GCF_042652925.1). Taxonomy (NCBI): domain Bacteria; kingdom Bacillati; phylum Bacillota; class Bacilli; order Caryophanales; family Alicyclobacillaceae; genus Effusibacillus; species Effusibacillus consociatus. The sequence continues at coordinate 52,911 of NZ_JBHSHC010000093.1, read as the reverse complement.
CAACATGATCGCTCAACTTACTTGAACAGGTTCGGTATCTGCTGGACAAGTGTTACCCAGCCCAAATAAGACATAACGGCAACAACCAGAGCCCCGAAGATCGTCAGCCACAACGGATGTTTGTAATTGCCGACAATCTTGCTCTTATAGGCAGCAATCAGCATAATACCCAGGGCAATCGGAAGAATCAAACCGTTCAAGGCCCCTACTAAAATCAGGGTTTTGACAGGACGCCCGATGAAAACGAATACGATCGTTGACACAATAATAAATCCGATAATGATCCATTTGTGGTTCTTTTCCAACTTTTCGCTGAAGGTTCGGATAAACGATACTGACGTATAAGCAGCCCCGACAACAGATGTGATCGCTGCCGCCCACATAACAACTCCAAATAACTTAAAGCCGATATCGCCTGCTGCCAGTTTGAATACAGACGCCGGCGGATTTTTCGGATCCAAAGACAGCCCGGCAGCTACCACACCAAAAGCGGCTAAGAACAATACGGTTCGCATAATAGCGGTGATCAAAATACCTGATACGGAGCTTCTCGTAACTTGCGGCAGGGCATCCGGACCTTTAATTCCGGCATCCAACAAACGATGACCGCCTGCAAAAGTAATATATCCGCCTACAGTACCACCGACTAATGTGACAATCGCCATGAAAAACGCTGCCCTGTCTTTTTCTGCTACCACAGGAGAAAAAGTTCTGATTACCGCCTCTCCTACAGGGGGTGCAGATTTAATTGCCACAAACAAGGTAAGACCGATCATTAGAAAACCCAGAATCTGAGTAAAACGGTCCATCGCCCTGCCTGCTTCTTTGGACAGGAAAATCCCAATTGCAATAATCGCACTTGCAATCGCACCAGTCTTTGGGTCAATGCCAAACAACACCTCAAATCCAAGACCCGCACCTGCTATGTTGCCGATGTTAAATGCAATGCCGCCTATAACGATCAATAAGGCCAGGAAATAACCAAGTCCCGGGAACACCAAGTTGGCAATGTCTTGCGCCCGTTTCTCCGAAACTGCAATGATCCGCCAAATGTTCATCTGGGCACCGATATCAAGAAGAATGGACGCCAGGATTACAAATCCAAAGCTTGCGGCAAACTGTGACGTAAATACGGAGGTCTGAGTCAAGAAGCCAGGCCCGATTGCCGAGGTGGCCATGAGAAACGCGGCTCCGAGCAGCAGACTCCAGTTCAATTTCTTTTCCAATGGAAACTTCTCCTTTCAAATTTTTCAGTCTGTTTTTATCTATGTCCAACCGCCTGAACGTTCACTCCTGAAGCTGTAAGGAGCTCCCGTATTTGACGGGCAAACACCAAGGCATGGGGGCCATCGCCGTGGATACAAACGGTATCAGCCTTGATGGCAACCTCTGTTTTTTGTTGAGATAGCACTTTTCCTTCTTTGACCATACGAACCACCTGTTGAACCGCTTTGTCGTGGTCGGTGATCAAAGCGTCCGGTTGACGGCGTGAAGTCAAAGAGCCGTCCTGCTGATAAGTTCGGTCAGCGAATACTTCGTTTGCTGTCCGAAGTCCGATTGATTCGCCCGCTTTCACCAATTCGCTTCCGGAGAGCCCGAACAGGATGAGTTCCGGATCGACTTTATAAACCGCTTCCGCAATTGCTTTTGACAATTCAGGACTTTTCGCAGCCATATTATACAAAGCACCGTGCGGTTTTACATGCTGCATGGTTCCGCCTTCCGCCTTGACAAATGCGTATAAAGCTCCGATCTGATAGACAACCATGTCATATGCTTCTTGCGGGGAGATGTCCATATTCCGCCGTCCGAAACCAACCAAATCGGGAAGTCCTGGATGGACTCCGATGCCAACCCCTTTTGCAAGGGCGAGTTTGACTGTCTTGCGCATCGTTGTCGGATCCCCTGCATGAAAACCGCATGCGATGTTCGCCGATGTAACAAAACTGAGAATCTCCTCATCGGTTCCCATCTTGTAAGCACCAAAACTTTCTCCCATGTCACAGTTCAAATCCACTCGGAACATAACGATTCCTCCAGAATTTTATTAAAGAAAACTTGGCATTCGCCAAGTCTTAGACTTGTGAATGCCTTAGCTGCCCTTATGTCGATAGGACAAAATTTATAATTTCCTATCGACCAAGTTTCGCCTTACACTTTTAACGCAACGCCTTGTTTCAACATGTGAATTTCCATTTCCCGAACCCGATACAGGTCTTGCGCTTCTTCAAGAGACACCTCTTGAAACCGAATCTTCTCGCCGGGCTTTACCTGTGCAATGACCGGAAGATCGACACTGGCAACCTGGGCAATTTTCGGATATCCGCCTGTTGTCTGACGATCCGCGAGCAGTATGATCGGATTCCCCGCGGGCGGTACCTGCACCGTTCCGGCCGACACCGCTTCCGAGATGAGTTCCATCGGTTCGGATAATGATAATTGCGGGCCTGCCAGCCGGTATCCCATTCGATCCGATTGCGGGGTGACCTGAAATTCCTGTGAGAAAAATTGCTCCCTGCTGTCCAACGTAAAGCGGTTAAATTGGCCGCCCGGCAGTACACGAACTACAGGATTCTTCCTGTAAGCCGAAAGGATGTCGCAGCTTACAGACCACTCACTAACCAAAAACGATTGGGTTCCCGCTGCTTCAGAAAACTGTCGCATCCTTCTGTTAGCCTGCTCGGAAGGTGTCCGCAGATTCAGAACATCCCCGTCTTTCAAGGCTCGTCCCTGAAAACCGCCAATCCCGGCACGCAGATAAGTGCTGCGGCTCCCCATAACTTGCGGGATGTCAAACCCTCCAGCCACTGTCAGATACGCTCGACACCCCGACACAGGTGCTCCAAATTGCACGACACTTCCCTGTTTCACAAATACGGGACGCCATCCGGGAATCTTATGTCCATCGATCGTCGGGGACAAATCTCCACCGCATATTGCAATCAATGTATCTGCCTCAAACAGAAGTGATGGCCCCATCATCGTAATTTCAAGAGCACCTTCTCCCTCTTCGTTACCAACCAACAGATTCCCGACACGAAGAGCGAAGGGATCCATGGCACCGCTCACAATGACCCCGTGTTTTTGCATTCCGAATCTGCCAAGATCTTGAATGGAAGTCAGCAGTCCTGCCCGGAGGACCTTTATACTCATTGCGCATCCTCCTTCCAAGCATCGTATTCCTCTCGGGATATCGGTCGAAACCGAACAATATCTCCCGCCTGCAGCAAACTCGGAGGATTCTCGTTAGGTCGAAAAAGGGCCAGCGGTGTCCGGCCAATCAACTGCCATCCACCCGGGGTTCCAATCGGATACACTCCGGTTTGTGAACCGGCAATTCCAACTGTACCGGCGGGAATGGAAAGACGGGGAGACTCGCGCCTCGGTGCCGCAATGCGTTCAGACATTCCGCCCAAATAGGGAAACCCGGGAGCAAACCCGATCATATACACCAAGTACTCACCGTTTGAATGGATGTCAATCACTTCATCCGGTGTAAGCCCGTTATGTTCCGCCACAAACTCCAGATCCGGACCGAACTCTCCCCCGTAACATACAGGAATCTCAACTGCTCTCGGTTCGGCATCTAGCGTATCCCCGAGTTCTGAAACGATTTCTTCCAGCACGGAACAAATCACTTTATAAGACGTCCTCAAAGGATCATAAAACACCGTAACGGTTGTAAACGCGGGGACATACTCTACCATCCCTGGGATCGGATGTTGATCCAGATACGCTGCCAAGGTTTTCACTTTGCGGTGTGTCTCGAGATGAATCGTTTGGCCTAATTGAACGATCACAGCAGAATCTCCAAGCGGGATCAGTTCAACATATGATACGCTCGGCACCCTCTCACCCCCATTTAGTTTTGTGCCAGGTCAGCCGCCAACGATTCCTTCAGGCCTGTCCATCCTAGTTTGTGCGAAATTTCATTGGCTGCACCCTGCACCTTTTTGATCAGGACCGGTAAGCGATCTTCTTGAAAACGAGCCTCCGGGCCCACAATACTCAGACCGGCGACAACCTGTCCCTGATGATTAAAGATGGGTGCCCCAACCGCAGATGTAGAGTTATGGAGTTCAGAATGACTAACGGAATATCCTGTCTTTCTCGACTCTGACAATACGGTCCGTAACCGGTCAGGATCCGTAATCGTGCCGGAACCAATCGGCTTAAGTTCAACCTCATTCAAATATTTATCCTGTTCAAAATCAGGCAAAAAAGCCAACAGTATTCGTGGACACGCCCCTGCATACATGGGCGCTCTTCGGCCAATTGCGGTATATACCCGGACAGGCTGGTTGGTATCCACTTTCTCGATATAGATGGCTTCATGACCGTCCCGAACAATTAAATTCACCGCTTCCCCGATCTCGTCCCGAAGACGCGTCATAACCGGAAGTGCCACTTGACGAATATCCAACCGCTCCGCCACAAGTTGTCCAAACTGGAGGAACAGCAATCCAAGCGAGTATTTACCCTCTTCGTCCTTCGTAAGGAATCCCATCTCTTCCAGTGAGCCAATCATTCGATGGACAGAAGTCTTTGGAATTTTTGATAACTCGGCCATTTCTTGCAGACTCAACCGCTCATTTGTGAGAAACAGATTCAGAAGTTCCATCGATTTGACAACCGTCTTGTTTTTATGCTGCACCGGGTCGCCCTCCCTACAGTGGATACATTTCGAGAAACTTCGTATTGACATCTCCTTTACAAAAGGCAGGATGACGGAGCACCTTCAGATGGAAAGGAATTGTTGTTTTGATTCCTTCAATCTGAAACTCAAGAAGCGCTCTCTCCATCCGGGCAATTGCTTCCATGCGGGTAGGAGCCCAGACAATTAACTTCGCAATCATCGAATCGTAAAATGGGGTAACCTTGTAACCGTTGTAGGCTGCAGAGTCAACACGGACCCCAAAACCGCCAGGCGGAAGGTACTTTGTGATTGTTCCGGGACAAGGCATAAAATTCTTGTCCGGGTCTTCAGCGTTTATGCGACATTCGATCGCCCAACCGTTGAGTTCGAGATCTTCTTGCGTAAAAGACAGCTTCTCTCCTGCTGCTACTCGAATCTGTTCCTGAACCAAGTCGATTCCGGTAATCATTTCCGTAACCGGATGTTCAACTTGAATCCGTGTGTTCATTTCCATGAAGTAATAATTTCCGTGCTTATCGAGCAGAAATTCAACCGTACCGGCTCCCGAATAATTCACTGCAAGAGCAGCTGCAACTGCTGATTCTCCCATTTGCTTCCTAAGCTCCGGGGTTAGAGCAGGGGAAGGAGCTTCTTCAATCAACTTTTGATGTCTGCGCTGAATGGAGCAGTCCCTTTCTCCCAGATAGACCGCATTTCCGTGCTTGTCAGCCATGACCTGAATTTCTACATGGCGTGGTTCTTCCACAAACTTCTCGAGGTAAACACCTGAGTTACCAAATGCGGTCTCAGCTTCAACTTGAGCCATCTGAATCGATTTTTCCAATTCCTCGGGATTGGAGGCAACGCGCATTCCTTTACCACCGCCTCCGGCAGTCGCTTTTACAATAACGGGATATCCGATTTCCTTGGCAACTTGCAGTGCTTTTTCAATATCCTCTATTAACCCGTCTATTCCGGGAACACAAGGAACATTGGCGTTTTTCATTGTCTCTTTCGCAACCGATTTGTCTCCCATTTTCTCAATTGCTACCACACTCGGACCGATAAAGGTGATGCCGCAAGCTTCAACGATCTCAGCGAAAGCAGCATTTTCTGCAAGGAACCCGTAACCGGGATGAATCGCTTCGGCTCCTGAAGCAGTGGCTGCGGACATAATATTAGGGATATTGAGGTAGCTCTTCGTGCTTGCAGTAGGGCCCACACAATATGCTTCGTCCGCGAGCTTAACGTGTAAAGAGTCTCGATCCGGTTCTGAAAATATTGCCACCGTCTGAATCCCCAGCTCTTTACAAGCCCGGATCACTCGGACAGCAATCTCTCCTCGATTTGCAATCAATATTTTCTTAAACACTTGGCCGCCCCTCCGTATTAGTCGACTTTGACAAGGAACAGCGGCTGTCCGTATTCAACCATTTCGCCGTCTTGGACCAGAACGGCAGCGATTTCACCTCGTACGTCCGCTTCAATTTCGTTCATTAATTTCATCGCTTCCAGAATACAGACCACTGTCTTGTCCGTTACTTTTGAACCGACTTTCACAAATGGCTCCGCGTCAGGTGCCGAAGCTTGGTAGAAAGTACCCACCATAGGGGATACTATTTTATGCAATGTCGGGTCCTCTACCGGTGTATCCGCTTTCTTTTTCGTAACTTTCTCAACAGTAACGGGAGTTTCTGCAGGTGTAACAACGACCGGGTTGATAGGTGAAGATGTCGTATATTCTGCGTTCACGGATGGTATCACCAGCGGAGCCGCAACACTCAACTCCTTTTTTATCACCAGCTTCGTCCCAGCCGCTTCGAGATTCAGTTCGGTCACGGAAGTTTCATCAATTAACCGTACAAGCTCACGAATTTCATTCAACTTCAACATTTTGAATTGTCCTCCGGTTTCACGTTCGTTCCGAATTTCGGAATTTAAGTTCCGAATTTTACAATGTCTTTACATGAATATTACAATTCAGCGAATAAAAAAACAAGAGTAAAAAATTAACCCCTCAACTTTTTGACTTTGAAATCGAAATCGAATCCTAATGCATATGAGTTAACCCAAATAAAATGACATGCCTTTATAAAACAGGCATGTCACTTTTGCAGAAATCTCACAATTTTCAATTCAATCCAATGCCACCCTTTCGCCAAATCATAGGGCAGCAGAATGAACGTGCAAAGAAAAGCCACCGGGAGAACCATTGTGAGCCGTAGAGTCCGGTTCTCCACCAGAGAGTGGATCATATCATATTGGATGTTATGCCGGTTTTCTTCCGCGACTTGCGGCAGAAGCTCCGATAACAACTCATGGTAGATACGGCCCGTAGAATTCACCAAGTAGAGAATCAGCCCGCTTACCAGTGCAATCGATACATATTTCCACAATGGAACAACCCCCTTTTCTCAAAGGTGTCTCTTCCAGTCTATGTACCCGGACAAAAAATGGGTTCCATTGAAAGCACAAAAATAGAGCAGCCAGTCGGAAATCCGACTGGCTTGTAATTAGATGCGTTTTGCTCCAATATAGCGGGGTCCCCAGTACGAACTGCTGAAACTGTCAATCTTTACCCCGTGGGAACTGGTTGCCGAAATAAACTGCTGATCCCCGATATAAATGCCAACGTGGGTAGCTCCTTGCGCGTATGTCGTGAAAAACACCAGATCTCCCGGCTGCAGTTCCGAAACAGCAGAGCCTTGTTCGAACATTGCTTGCGATGTGCGCGGCAGTTCAATGCCTTTCTGTGCAAACACATAACGGACAAATCCGGAACAGTCAAATCCTGATGGACTGGAACCTCCCCAAGCATACGGAACACCGACAAATTGTTTTGCGGTTTCTGCAGCATCCGCGTTGGCTGATTGAGCTTGTTTCAACTCCTCCGCTTTCTTTGCGGCCGCTTCCTCAATTTGTGGGGCGGTAGTCGGCCCGACTTTGCCCGTTTCTTGAATCCCGTGATCCTTTTGGAATGCTTTCACAGCACCTTCAGTGATCTCACCATAGTAACCGGTGTTTGAAGGATATGTGAAATATCCCAAAATCCTCAAGTCTTGCTGTAAGGCAACAACTTCTGATCCTTGTGAGCCTTTTTCCAGCAGCTTTTCCCCGTACTTTGTAGCAGCTTCCGCATTTGAAGCGCCAAGGGAGACAGTAACAATTGTCCCTGCAAATACAAGTGCCTTCAGAAACTTATTCAATTTGATTCGATTCCTCCTGAAGCCTCCGAGGTTAGTTGTCGGGTTCGGGTTGAGGTACCCTTCACAAAAAATGCGATTCACCCCATAAAGTAGGTCCCCCGTACTGACAAACACTGTCAGATTCGGCAATATTTCTACTAATCTTTTAAAAAATATCACGAATGATGTCGAACTTCAATAGACTTTGGTCCGAATGACAGTAGTACTTTAGACCTATTTTCTTTTGTTGATCCACTCTAGAATATCTGTCAAAACCTCTTCCTTTTCCGGTTCGTTCACCAACTCATGATACAATCCCGGATAGATCTTTAACTTCTTATCCCGCGAGCCGGCTTTCTCAACAAACGGAATAGCTGCTTCCGGATCCACAATTCGGTCGGCACCCGCCTGCAGGAGCAGCAGCGGCTGTTGAATTCTGCTTGCTTGGAGCATCGCCTGCTGCATCGCCACCTGCAATTCTTCAAACCATCTGATTGAAACCCGGGACTCGTTATAGGGATCTTCGGAATATTTTTTCACCACGTCAAGCGAACGGGATACATCCGCAGCAGCAATGCCATTGGGCATTCGCAGGCGAGGCGTCAATCTTCCAAGCACCCCTGCCAGGTTCCGTTTCCATTGGGGAACCTGCATCTTTAACCTGAGGCATGGAGAACTCAACACCACTCCTTTGATCGGCAGATTACCCGCATCCGGCTCCTGCAAAAAGCGAACCGTTACCAATCCCCCCATTGAGTGTCCAAAAAGAAACACAGACGTGTCCCCTACAGTATTTTTTGTTTCTGTCAGCCAGTTTCGTACGCAGTCAGTGTAATCGGAGAATCGATCAATATGGCCGCGTGTACCCGGGGACTGTCCGAATCCAGGCAGATCTCCGGCAAAAACTGCAATATTCCTGGCGAGAAACCAGTTGATCACGTGTTCATACCGGCCGCTGTGTTCCCCTGCCCCATGAATAAGTAATATTGCTACCCCAGTGGAGCCTTCCGGAATCCATTGTTGAAAATGTAGTCCCTCCATGTCCCGTCCTCCTTTTGTATCATGACATTATTCGAGGAATTTTCTGAAATTCCTGCAACAAAAAGAGCCGGGGGAATTTCCCCGACTCTCTCGTCACACAATATTAGTGCATATCCGCAAGTGCTTTCTGATCCAGCAGAACAATGTGTCGCTTTTCGACATCGATATGGCCTGCCGTTTTAAACTCATTCAGTATTTTACTGGTGGTTTCCCGCGTGGATCCGATCAGGCTTGCCATATCCTCATGTGTCAGTCGAATCCCGATTTTCACTCCGCCATCCACCCGTTGCCCGTGCAGATCTGCCAATTTCAGCAGCAGCCGGGCCAATCGGGTTTGGACGTCATAGAAAACGAGATTCTCGATTTGTTCCTGTACTTCTTCCAATCTCTGTTCCACAATGTGTGCCAGCCGCAAAGAAATCATCGGGTTGCGGGAAATGATTTTCTCGAACTCGTGCTTGTTGATCGCACAAATATAAGCATCATCAAGCGCTTCCGCATAGTACTTGCGCGGTTCATCGCCAAAAATCGCACTTTCCCCAAAGATCGCACCCGGTTCCAAAATCACCAGTGTAAAGTGTTTCCCTGTATCGGAAAGCCGGGAAATTCGAACCCGGCCTTTTTTTAACAAATATACTGCGTTGCTCGGTTCATCGGGGGTAAAAATAAAGTTTCTTTTTGGTACGACAGAAGGTTGACTCCCTTTCCCTAGCTGATCCAGCTCTTCCTGCTCCACCCCTTCGAACAGTTCAAACTCTCGTAATTCGCATACTGAACACAGACTGAGCATCCGTTGTCCCTCCTCTCAATCCGGAAAGATCCTGTATAGTACACCGTAGCACACTCCCCAGAAACTGACAAGAGGCGGATGAACCTGCACTGGATTTCCAATCTAATGTTCCGCAAGAATTTGCCCCAGCAATACCCCGCCGCCACCAGGTTTCATAGCGGCTTCCATCAGCTCTTCCTCAATCAAAATCCGCAAAGTCTGCTTTCGAGCGTCTCGTACATATACTACATGGTATGCATCCGGAGCAAACTGCGCGAGGACTTTTAACAAAGGTGTGTCTGCTGTCGCAGCGATTGACCTTACCGGAAGCGGGCGGCTACCCCGCTGCCGTTTTTTCGTATCCAGGAAACGAATGGTGTCGTAAGGCAATTGCCTTCGCAACTGCCAAGCAGACACAAACAGAAACACCCCGAGTGTCACCATTCCCATTTGGACGAATCCGGCCCATAATGCCAGCAATCCGGCAATCATCAAAACAGTTGAGAGGATAAAAGCCATTCCAATCGCCACCCCTGTCGCCTTCTGAAATCCCAATGATCGTGAATACGCCGCCCTGAGAATCCTTCCTCCATCGAGCGGTAACGCCGGCAGCAGATTAAAAAACGCAAGGGTCAAATTGATCGTGATCAGATAAGAGGCAGCGTGATCGTTCAGCAGTCGTAAGTCCTGCAGCCCAATCACCACAAACAGCAAAACGAAATTCATGAAAGGGCCCGCCATGGCAATGATCGTCTCATGGCGAGGCTGCCACCCCAGTGCTCCGTGTTCCAAGCGTGCAACTCCGCCAAACGGCAGAATCTCCATCTCTTTGACCCGGTATCCGTAAAAAAAGGCCGCTGCCACATGCCCCAGTTCATGAATCAGTACGGTGGCAAACAACAACACCATCTCACGGAAGTACGGCGTCCAGGCTGACACAACCATCAAGAGAACAAAAAGAGGATGAACCTTGATTTTCATCCCCTTCCCCAAGGCTCCCATCACGGCTTCTTCCCTGCCTGAGTTAAAATATCCTGCGGATTTACCGGTTTGTTTTTTATAAAACGGGCGAAGTACAGATCGGACGGCTCTTTCTTCGCCGTTTTCCCGATCGTCTGTCCCGTGTACACCCAATCTCCCGGTTTAACCGACCCCGACTCCAAGTGACCATAAAGCGTTTGCCCCGCCGACCCGTGATCCACAATGACATAAATGCCGTACTTGTCATTCTTGTCGAATTCTTTCACTTGACCTTTGGTCACCGCTTTCACATCTGCCGCCGAGGTGGTTTGCAAAATGACCGCGGGATGCTTTTCGGCATCGTAAGGGGTTGTAACCTTAAAATCTTTCAGAGGCGGTTCGTAGGTAATATCCTCGATTGTGGTATTGGAACCGGCGGTGGATGTCGGAATAGCCAGGTTCGCATTGCCAAGATGGGAGGCCATCCAATTCGAAAGTGCCGTAATGTCAGTTTCTTTTGTCATTACCGTTCTTACAACGTGTTGAGCGCGTTCTGCCAGTGGATGCGAGGATTGAAACGCTACATAGGTAACCAGCACCAAAACGGCCGCCCCAATCACCTGTGCCACGATTCGGCCGCTCTCATGTTCCTCATATTCGTCATGCTCTTTATATCCCCGCTTGGAACTCCACGGCCCGTCCCAACGGGAGTAATTCGAACGTCCCGCCATTCCGTAACGCCGTTCCATTGATCTGTAAGAACCAAAATCCGGCCGCTGATTTCCGTTCTTCTCCTCTTGTTCACGAATCCCTTGAAAAACCGGATGCGAGGGAGGCGGAAAATTGGAATCCTGTTCATCCCAGGATGGTGTACGTTTCACAGACAGACCCCCTTGTCCATACGTAGTGATACATCCTATTCACTTACGGACAAGGATATGACGCCTAAAACCGGATTTTCTTTCGTCTGTAGCCTACATTGAGAACAAGACCTATGGCCAGCATACTGGACAGTATGGAACTTCCCCCGTAAGACATGAGCGGAAGCGTAATTCCCGTAATTGGCGTTAACGACATTGTCATTCCTACGTTTTCAAAGACCTGTGCCAGAAACATGGAGAGTACCCCGGCCACAATCAAGGAACCCATTGGCTCCCGGGCTTCCCGCCCGATTTTAATCATGCGGATCAATAAAACAAAATAGGACAGCAGCAACAAGCCGGCTCCTGCAAATCCCAACTCTTCTGCAATTACGGAGAAAATAAAGTCCGTATGACGTTCCGGAATCCAAGCCCCCTGCGTCTGCACTCCTCTGAAAATCCCTTCCCCCCAGATCTGCCCGGCACCAATTGCCAGCAATGACTGGTAAAGCTGATAGCCGGCACCCGTCTTTCCTCCTTCAGGGTCTAGAAACATCGTTAAACGCTCCCATTGATAGGGATGGACGATGGAAAAGAACCAGTCTTTCCGGGCGAAATACAACATGGACAAGCTGCTGATCCCGGCACCGGCAAGAGAAAAGAGAATGAGTAAATATCTGCGGGGAATTCCGGCAGCCCAAATCATTCCGCAAGCAATCGAACTCATCATCATGGCGGTTCCCAAATCCGGCTGTAAGATCACCAGGCAGATGGGAAGCAGGATGAGAACCAATGTTTTCAGGAAATGAACGAACGAGGTGCTGGTTTTTGCGTCCTGCAGCAAGCGTGCCAGAACCAGAATCAAGATAATCTTCATGAGTTCAGCCGGTTCCAGCTTAACAGGCCCCAACTGAAACCAGCTCTTGGCTCCGTTGGCAGCATGACCGGCGATGGACAGGAGCATCAGCATGCCGACACCAAAACCGTACAGCCATTTCCAATGCTGACAATATTCGGCGTAATCGATGCGAATCACCAAAAACATCACAATCAATCCGATCATGAACCAGAAAGCTTGACGAATATAAAAATAAGCCGGATCCCCCGTTAGATTTACGCGGGAAGCACTGGAGACCATGACTACTGAAATGACGGCTAAGAAGAATACAATCAGGATGATCAGAACATCCAGATCCTGCAGGCGCTTATTGGGGGCGCGCTCGATCATTTCATCCTCACTCCGCACCTAAAAAAATCAGGGAATCAGGCTGTTTCACCCAATTCCCCTCTTTCCAGTATGTCAATTCCTGCCAGAAGCTATCCTCGCTTCAGGCTTTTTTTCTCTATACAAACCGTCAAGAGCTTGTGAACATCACGCACTTGATCCAGCCGTCCCAACCGTTCAAAAAACTGAAGGGCCGATACAAAAGCCGGAATGGCTTTCTCGTATTGGCCTTGTTCCATATGTATCAACCCTTGGATCCGCTGCACATTCCCGTATTCAGAATGATCCGCGGACAGTTGATCGAGCAGTCTTTCACATAGTTTCAACGAATTTTCATAGTCGCCCCGCTTGAGACACAGTTCTGCTATTTCTGTGTCAACCTCTGCAAGCCAGCTCTCTTCGCCCATTTCTTCAAACCGCTGCCGAACTTCCAAAAACAGTTTTTCCGCAGCTTTGTATCTCCCTGTATCAGCCAGGAACACTGCATAGTGAAAACGGATAATGGCATACACAAGGGGGCCGACCTCTTCGTTTACATTCTCCAGTTTTTGATACATTTCCGCCGCCCGCTCGTAGTCACCGAGAGAATTCAATGAGATCGCCATATTCATCATGGTTATGGATTGTTGAAATACATATTCAGATCCGTTCAGGATTTCCAATGCTTTCAGGTAATACTCGACTGATTTCTCGTGTTCACCCAAATAAAAATTCACAACACCCAAGCGGTTAAAAAGCCGGGCTGTTTGCGCGGGGTCGGGATCCTCAAGCAGACTGATGCGATCCTCCGCTTTCAGCCAGTAATGTTCGGCCAATTTGTAGTTTTGCTGCTTAAAATACACCTGCCCGATTTGTTGAAATGCTTGGCCGCGCCAAGTATGCAGACCACGGGAAACAGCAAGAGCGACCAGTCGCTCCAGCATCAACAAAGCCTGGTCCGCGTCTCCTGTTTCCGTATAGCAGATGCTAAGTTTATAGAGATAAGAAGGGTCCTCTTCCTCCTCCATCTCTTCGGATCGGACTTGTTGGAAATAAGTAAGAGCAATTGAATATTCCTGTTTGTCAAAAAGTACATTGGCCAGTTTCAGAAGATCGGACGGTCTCCGATCCCATGTCACATCTTTCAACAGTTCCCCGATTCCAACATCCAACCGATCCGCAATCTGCAAAAGCAGCTCAATGGATGGAGACGCTTTCCCCGATTCAATTTGGCTTAGTGTGCTCTTTTTTGCGATACCCTCAACCAATTGCTCCTGGGTGAATCCCTTGCTTTGACGGAACAAACGGATTTTCTCACCTAACTGGGGCACATGCAACCCCTCCTGTTACAACAAGACCTGGCTCTCTATTTCCCAAAACCAATCATTTTCTTGAACTTGGTCAGGAGACCCGGTTGATCTTGCAAATTCAATAACGGAACCGAATCTCCCAAAATTCTTCTTGCTATGTTGCGATAAGCCATTGCCGCTTTTGAAGACGGATTGAGCACGGTAGGTTCCCCATGATTGGAGCCGGAAATCACACTCTCGTCATCCGGGACTACACCCAATAAATCAATAGCGAGAATGGAAACAATATCGTCGATATCCAGCATATCTCCCTGGCGAACCATATGTGGACGAATCCGATTAATCACCAATTTCGGGCCATGTATTTTCGCTTTTTCAAGCAATCCGATTACCCGGTCCGCATCGCGAACCGCAGCGTTCTCCGGAGTTGTAACTACAATGGCACGGTCGGCTCCCGCAATTGCAATCTGGAACCCCTGTTCAATTCCGGCAGGACAATCGATCACCACAAAATCAAATCTTTCTTTCAGTTCCTGCACGATCTTTTTCATTGCTTCCGGTACCAAAGCGTTCTTGTCTTTCGTTTGAGACGCCGGAAGCAGATACAAATGATCGAATCTTTTATCTTTGATCAACGCTTGGTCGAGACGACAGGTTTCCGTTACAACGTCTACCACGTCAAAGATAATCCGATTCTCAAGTCCCAACACCACATCCAAATTGCGCAGTCCGATATCGGTATCCACCAAACATACTCTTTTTCCGGCCAGAGCAAGTGCTGTACCAATATTTGCTGAAGTGGAGGTTTTTCCAACCCCTCCCTTACCGGATGTGACAACGATCGCTTCACCCATCCTTCAGACCCTCCCGTAACACATCTCCCAATGTTTATTTTTTTGGTCTGATGCTGTATAAATTCAACAGTTTGTCGACTGCCATCTGCCCATTGCGCAAATAGGCAAATTCCATTTCCGCAGCTTCGATTTGCATCTGCGAATCCACGTCGGGGGCACGTGAAATCACGGAACCGATTCGTAATTGGGTCGGTTGAAAATAGACAGCCCCGATGACCGCGTTCTCGTCCCCCTTGCAGCCGGCATGTGCCATCCCCCGCAATGTGCCCATTACAAAAATGTCCCCGGTCGCCAGTACCTGACCTCCGGGATTTACATCCCCAACGATGGTAATATCGCCATCATGCTCCACCCGCTGGCCGGATCGGACAGTTCCCTTATACAGAAATGGACCCCCGGTTGGATTAATACTTTCACTCTCACGTGCAGAGACAAACTCTTGTATAATCAAGTTTCCGTAAATACTCAAAATTTCCCGAATCTGTTGTTTCTGTATTTCCGTTACTATTCGGCGTCCAGTCTGAATCGTCACACGAACGATCGGACCGAATAACAGTTGGCCCTGTGCACCATGCAATTTCTCTTTGAGATCACTGAGTATCTCCTCAAACGAGCATTGATCGTCAAAAAGAAAAACCAATCCATCACGGATGCCCTTAATAGTTACTGGATGTCTAACGTAGCGAGGCATCTCGCACCCGGGTTGATCCTGCATTTCGGGTCCTCCTGTCTTGCGGTACATTCCGGAATCACATATGTTCGCTCGTACTAATTCGCCAGTTCAAGGCCGATTTCCTTCCTGAAAATACACATCCAGAATTTTTCTAGCAATCGGACCGCTCGAATCCGATCCATGACCTCCCCCGGGAACAACCACTGCAACGGCGATTTGGGGGTTTTCAGCAGGCGCGTATCCGATAAAAAGGGCATTATCCTCCCCCTGTCCCGTTTCCGCTGTTCCCGTTTTGCCTGCTGCTGTATAAGAAGCCCCCTTAAATGTCTGGTGAGCGGTTCCGTAAGGTTTTGCAATCGCATCCCGCATTCCATCCCTCACGACTTTTAATGCCTCGGGATGGATCGGAACTTCGTTTAAAATCTTGGGATTGATGCTGGAGACAAGTTTTCCGTCATGGGATGTTATTTCTTTCACGACATGAGGCTCCATCCTTTTCCCGCCGTTCGCCAGCACACTCACATACTGGGCGAGCTGCATGGCGGTATAAAACTGATTTTGTCCGATCGCGGTAAACGGCAAATCAGCCAATTGCCCAGTCGCATACAGACGGCCTTTTACTTCCTCCGGCAAATCAATTCCTGTTGAAACTCCAAGACCGAACTGGCTATGATAATTCCGAAAGTTCTCAATGGCAGCCGGCAGATCTGTTTTCAACCAACGGGCCGCATCGACGGAGTGACTATATTTCCCAAGCCATAAGCTAAGTTGATACATGTACACATTGCAAGACACCGCCAACGCTTTTCTTGCATCCACATCCCCATGCCCCGCTCGGTCCCAACAATAAAAATAATGAGGATTTCCATTCGTTTCCCACCCAACCTGCAAGCGCCCGGGATCGTGGATATACTGGCGGGGTGTTACCAATCCTTTTTCAAACGCAAGCAGAAATGTCAAAGGTTTTACGGTGGAACCCGGGGCAACGGGTACCTGCAAAGCCCAGTTCTGCTGTGCGGGTTGAAAGGCCCGATAATTTTCCGGCGAGATCCCCCCGACCCAAATATTTGGATTAAATCCCGGGCAGCTTGCCATAGCCAGCACTTCACCCGTATTCGGGTTCACCGCCACAGCGGAAGCATGTGAAACTTTTCGTTTCTTCGGATCCGAATTGATTGCACGAATTTGCTCTTGCAGTGCTTGCTCAGCCGCCGCTTGCAAACGGGCCTCCATGTTTAGAGTCAGATTGTGACCAGGAACGGAGGGGACTTCCGAAACCGAAAACTTACCGGATGCATCCATGCCTGACTGGATCACTAACGCCCCATCGCGGCCTCTCAAGTACCGCTCGTACCTTTTTTCAATTCCATACACTCCAATCTGGGCGTCAAGCGGATATCCTTGCTCTTGATATTTCATCCATTCTTCGGCCGGAATTGAATTCAGGTACCCTATTACATGGGAGGCTCTATGGCCCTGTGGATATTCCCTTTTTGATTCGACCACGATATGAATTCCAGGAAGTGCATCCGGGTGTTCACGAACAAACGACAACTGCTTCTCGTCCGCATTCGAAAAAATTCTTCTCGGCTGTGACCAGGGCAATTTCGGTCTGTCTCCCACGTCCATCGCGGTGAGCAATTCATTCGGATCCTTGTGAAGGACAGGAGCGAGCCGATTGGCAGTCGTACTGGCAGCATCCCGCCCCTCCAGCGGGAGGTAGACAAGGTTAAACACCTTCTTGCTGCCGGCCAGCAGAGTTCCGTTTCGATCCATAATCTGCCCCCGAGGAGCCGCAATGACAAATCGGTCGATCCGCTCATTTTCAATTTTGGCCCGGTACACCTCTCCATTCGTGATCTGCATAGTAAAAAGCCGAAGCAGAAGGGCAAAAAAAGCCACAACCACAACGACCTTGATCCAAAACCATCTTATTGAACGTGTCCGATCCATCTCATGCAAGGAAATCCCTCCCGTTCTACGGTTAGAGATATTCCTCTCCCATGCCCCACTTTTCGTCCGCCGGCAGCCAGCGATCCGCAAACGGATACAGAATCAATGCGAATACACCGTTAAAAATCATCAAGCGAACCGCATGTGTCAGAACCGCCAGCAAATCAACGGAAATCCTCCCAAAAATTACGGCGATTCCATAGTTGATAAACTCATACGCCGCCGAAAACCCAAGAATCATCAGCATCAGCATGATGAGACTTCGATTCAGAAACACCCGGAACATCGATCCGGCAAAATATCCGGTTGCCCCTAATGAGAACATATGCATTCCGATGATGCTTCCATATACGATATCCTGAATCAAGCCGACCAGGATCCCCAGTATCATGGCGAGCAGCTGTCCCCTATAGTAGGCAGTAAACAAAATCAAGATAACCGTAAGAGTCGGCTGAATCCAACTAAAAGGCTTTTGGACAAATATGGTTGCTTGCACAATGAAACCAAGTAACAGAATTAGAAAAAGGAAGATCGGACGCATCGGTTGCCTCCTTATTTCCCACCGTCAGTCGGGTTCACCCGTTGAACCAAAAACACAACCTCGAGACGGTCCAGCTTGGCAGCCGGTTTGATAATCGCCTTTTTGGTCAGTCCGGAATCTTCCATGCCGGATGATGTAATTTCGCCGATCAGAATGCCAGGCGGATAAATGTCAGACAGATTGGAGGTAACAACCTTTTGTCCCGGAGTCAGATTGACTTCCCTGTCGATTAATCCCATTTCGACAGCGCCCAATTCACTGGTCGAACCGTTGACTATTCCAACCGCACGCGAATCCTGAACAACAGCCGATATTCCCATCCGGTTCGTATCCGTGATCAGAATCACCGTACTATTGTACTTGCCAACACTCATGACCCGCCCGACCAGCCCGCCGTCAGGAGCAATCACTGCCATATCTTTTTTGACCCCGTCTTTTTCGCCTTTGTCGATCGTGATGGACGAATTCCATTTGTCCGGGCTTCGCCCGGTAACATTTGCGGGCCACATATGGGATTTATAAGGGGATTGATCTTTGAAATTCAAAGCTGTTTCCAGCAGCTTATTCCGCTGCTCCAATTCGGACAATCTCACGCTGAGAGTATTATAGTCCCGCAAATTTTGTTTCAAAGCGGCGTTTTCTTCATACAGCGCGAGAATGTGCTCAACTTCATCAATAAATCCCGCGATATGCCCCACCGGTTGATACACCACATTTGAAACCGATGAGAAGACATCGATTAAAACTTTCTCGGGCCATGTGATGTCCTTCCTTTCTTTAACGGAAAAGGACACCACGACCGTCAA
The DNA here is from genome assembly GCF_042652925.1 of Effusibacillus consociatus. NCBI lineage: Bacteria > Bacillati > Bacillota > Bacilli > Caryophanales > Alicyclobacillaceae > Effusibacillus > Effusibacillus consociatus. Next base: position 34,119 of record NZ_JBHSHC010000093.1, on the reverse strand, counting down.
GATAATCAAGCTTAGAAGCAAAACTAAAAGTCTTTTGTTGGTACTGAAACGGGGCACCCGAAACCCACATCCTTTTCTCGGTTAGCGTAAGGATCTTTTCTTCGAAGTATAACCGCTCCGATTCTTGAACAAGTGAATCAGATCCAGTGCTTTCCCCGTGCCCAACGCCACACAATCCAGCGGGTTCTCGGCAACCACAACAGGCATGCCTGTTTCCCGCGACAATAAGCGGTCCATATCCCGAAGCAGGGCGCCTCCCCCCGTCAGGACAATGCCCCGATCCATAATGTCAGCCGCTAATTCGGGCGGTGATTTCTCTAGCGTAATCTTCACCGCATCCACAATGGAATTGACAGTGTCCCCCAGTGCCTTCGCAATTTCTTCACCGGAGATGGTTAATGTTTTCGGAAGCCCCGTTACCAAGTCGCGTCCGCGAATCTCCGTTGTTTCTTTGCGGTCAGAGGGCATAGCAGAACCAATCGAGATTTTCAGTTCCTCGGCAGTTCGCTCTCCAATCATCAGATTGTAAGCTTTCTTAATGTATTGGATGATCGCTTCATCCATTTCGTCTCCCGCCACACGGATGGAGCGGCTGGTCACGATCCCGCCGAGAGAAATGATCGCAACCTCTGTCGTCCCTCCGCCGATATCCACAACCATGGAACCTGTCGGTTCACCAACAGGCAGTCCGGCGCCGATAGCTGCCGCCATCGGCTCTTCTATCGTGTGAGCTTCCCGCGCACCCGCTTGCAAAGTGGCATCTTCCACCGCGCGTTTCTCGACTGCTGTAATGCCGGACGGAACACAAACCATCACACGGGGACGTCCGGAGAAAACCGATTTCTTTTTCATCGCTTGGCGAATAAAGTGACGAAGCATGGTTGCCGTAGTGTCAAAATCAGCAATTACGCCGTCTTTCATCGGACGTACGGCGACAATATTGCCCGGCGTACGGCCAATCATCATTTTCGCCTGCTCACCCACCGCCTCAATTGCTCCGCTATCAGTACGGATTGCGACAACAGACGGTTCACGAACAATAATCCCCTTTCCTTTTACAAACACCAGCGTGTTGGCTGTCCCTAAATCAATACCCATATCACGATTGCTAAGCATTATTTGATACTCCCTTCAAGACGAGTGCGCTGTGTAAATTAAAATAAGCCCTGTTCTTTCAAACTGACAAAGCGCTGCTCACCGATCACAATGTGATCCAACATTTCAATTCCCATGATCTGACCAACTTCTGCTAAACGCTTGGTAACGAGAATGTCTTCGCGGCTAGGAGTCGGATCGCCGCTGGGATGATTGTGAACACAAATGATGGAAGCAGAACTTTTCTTAAGAGCGGTTTTGAAGATTTCACGAGGGTGCACGATTGAAGAATCAAGCGATCCGATGGAAGCCACTTCTTCCGCGATAATTTGATTTTTTGTATCCAAGTGAATCACGACGAAATGTTCCTTTTTCTCAAAACGCAGACGATCCATAAACAGATCGGCCACATCCTGGGGGCTCCGGATTACAGTTAACGGTTCTCTGGAAAGCCTTGCAATCCGTTTGCCTATTTCGATCGCGGCCTGTATTTGCAGAGCCTTTGCAGGTCCCATGCCCGGAATATCAATGATCTCATGAAAATCCGCTTCCATGAGCGAGCGGAGTCCGCCAAACCGGGATAAGAGTTGTTCGGCCAATCCCAGAACCGATTGTCCGTTGGATCCGGTTCGCAAAAGAATCGCCAACAATTCAACATTGCTAAGACTCGAGGCACCATCGCGGATCATGCGCTCCCGGGGTCTCTCTTCCGCCGGTACATCCCGGACAAGTACACGAATTGATTCCTCAACCTTCAACCAGCTCACCTCTTACTATCCTCCGTTGCCTTCAACACATGAATACCAAAGGAAGTTAACATCGAAGCGAGCAGTTCCATGGGAAGTCCAACGACAGTAAAATAATCCCCGTCAATCCGATCGACGATTGTCGATCCTATACCCTGAATGGCATATGAACCTGCCTTGTCCATCGGTTCGCCTGTCTGGACATACGCCACTATCTCAGCATCTGTTAAAGAACGCATATGTACAAGTGTGGAACGGTGACCTACCAAATGTCTCCCTGTAGAAGCTTCAATCACCGCAACACCGGAATACACCGTATGGGCACGTCCTTGCAGCCTGCTCAACATGCTGCGTGCATCCTGCTCATCAACAGGTTTGCCAAGTACTTGCCCGTCTAGTACAACAATTGTATCTGACCCGATTACGATGCCATCTTGTAAAGTGTTCGAAACAGCAGACGCTTTTCTGTACGCCAATGTACGAACCATTTCTTCCGGGGGCATCTGTTCTTCGATCGTCTCATCCACATCCGAAACGATCACATCGAAAGGAAGCCCCAAACCGGAAAGGAGTTCACGGCGTCGAGGAGAACCTGACGCAAGAACCAATTTGTTCACATGCATCACCTACATCTTTTTTGAAATCCGGTATCCCAACACCAATCCGATTAGGCTTGCCAAATTTAGTTTTACCTGTAAATGAAGATCATATTTGACAATACCAAAATCTGCGGCAGGATTCCAGCTAATCGGTGTCCATGTGTCCAGCCAGGTAATATGAAACGCATTAGCCAACAGGTTCCCGGCGAGTGTCCCGATCGTCAAGCCGATGATCAGGATCCCAATCAGTCTCCATAGATTGGAGGATGACCTTGCCATAATCATACCCCCTTTATCCGCGCATGTCCACTTGCCACAACTCGACAATCTGGTGATTAATTCGACAAAAATGGAAGTGCCTCCTGCTGCAAAACCGAAAAAGATTTATGAAAATCTTGTAAAAACATTCAGAAGCGCTCGTTTGGGCATGCTTACGTTTAAGGAGGGAACGCGAATGGCACTTAAAGAACAAGCGAACAAAAAGAAAAATCCGCGTAATGAAAACAGTGCAAGAAGAGACGGAAAGCCGCTTGAACAAGGAAAGGTCGAACAAATCGGAGAGAAATGATCAGGATGTCCCATTTTGAAGTCTCCCGGAGAGGTCTTTCAGAATGGGACGATTTTTGCATTTCCAGCTTGAAATGAAGTCGGGGGGTGCGGGCATTGATCAGTGTGTTGACCAGATTTTTTACCAATTTGAAACTGATGGTGAACAGCACATCATACGAAACGGAGGTCAACAGGATTTGGCATTCCCTGCGCTTCCCGAAAGATGTGCTTGATTCCCTGCAATCAAACCTTTCAACGGTTCTGAAAGAAGATACAAGTCCCGCCGATTTGAATTCGGTCGAACGTGAAGCTGTGAAAAAGATACAAGAACTTACAGCCAAACGAAACCGAAACAACATCACCCGAACGGAAGCATACCGGCAAATGTATTTTAAATTTCCGGAATTGCACTGGGCATTTTTGGCTCACATGGTCTCCCGCAATGGGGGGTGGCACATGACCGATCTGAAAGGTGACCTTCTTCCCCATCTCTTCGAGGAACAAGAAATCATCCATTTTTTTCATTCCCTTGAACGGGCGAATGCCCTGATTTTCCAAGATGCCTATCCGCAGCTGCTCTTATATGAAGAAAGCGTGAAGCGGCAAAAAAATCTTTTTCACCTCCTGCCCGCCCTGTACGTTTCCAAGTTCATGAGGCCGGTCTGGGAAGAATTCTGGCAGTCGACAAACTCGCAGTTAGTTACAGCAGCACTCATCATTAACGAACAAAACTATATCCAAAAAAGGGTTGCCGAAAATCCGGTGTTTCAGCGGCACGTGTACGGAACTCTTGAATTCAAATCACAGACACTTCTGCAATTGACACAGGTTGTCTTCCCCTTCTTTTCTTATCACAAACAGTCCGAAGCTTCACTTTCCCCCAGACTGGCCGGTCTGATTCTGGAAGATTTTACGGATGTAAAGGAGAGGATACGAGTAGGGATGAGCTTATATTCGATCTTGTTCGGGATACAGGACGTGTATGAAGGTGCTCATCGCTTTGCAAAACAAGTTCCTCATACAGGTTCGAGAGCGGATTTTTGGCCCCATCTGTTTTCAAAATCCATTCACCAAAACGGAGATTATGTAAAAGAAAGAATGGTAGCCGGGACTTTGAAAAAGGATGCCCCGCCATTTTACAGCCCGGAGCTTGAGAGCGTGTGGCCAGATCAGCCGGTGGCCCCCCCCGAAAGGTACGACTGGTTTACGGATCTTTCGGTCATGGAATTTTTCCGGCCGTTTAAAACGCCGTATTCGTTTGATATGACCGATGATTTTTGCCTGGGTTTGAATAAAGTGGAGTTGGCGGTTCTGGCAAAAGAGCATATGGAACCTGACGTCAGGACAAGGTAAAAGGGACAATCTGTCAAAGGAGACCTGATATGAGCACACATACCAGAGCGAAACTTGAATCCTTGCTTCAATCGATACGTCAACTGGCCCAAGACGAAAGAAACAATGAACAGTTAGCCAAAGGGCTGGAGGAACACCCTCAATCTGCCGTAGGGGAGCACCTGCAAACATTCATTCGGAGAGAAAATCGCGCTGTTGCCACGCTAACCTCGCTCCACAATTCCTTGCACCAAATCATTGAGGAAGTAAAGTCGATTTCACATCCCAATCAGGAACAACTGGTGGAAGATCTGCAATATTCATATCGGATGCTGGGTGAATTGTCCCAGCAGGAGGGGATCAACGCTTCAACAGCCCAAACCGTGACAAATGACCCCTTCCTGCAAACCGGACAGGTGTTCTCCGCACTGGAAAGGCTTGAAAGTTATGCGCACGAAGGACTCAGTGAAATCGAGCAGCGGCTGACGAAGGTTGCGAGAAATCTGTAAAAAGCAAAAAGGGTGGGGCAAAAGGAGTAAGTCCATCCTTTTTACCCGCCCTTTCTGTTATTTCCGATCCCCAAACAGCAGCTGGGCTCCAGCGATTCCCGGCGTTGTCATTTCCAGCGGATTCAGGATCACATCCAATTCCTCTTTTGTCAGGATGCCTCTTTCCAGACAAATTTCACGGACAGAACGCCCCGTTGTAATTGCTTCCTTGGCCACCATCGAGGCCGTCTCGTATCCAACATGCGGATTGATGGCCGTAATAATTCCGACACTGCGTTCCACCAACTCTTTGCACCGTTCCATATTCGCTTCCAATCCTTGAACGAGATGAATGGTGAATACCCGTACCGCATTTTGCAGGATCGAAAGTGATTGCAGAAGATTAAACACCAGAACGGGCTCCATCACATTCAATTCCAGCTGCCCGGCTTCAGACGCCAGACAAATGGTTTGGTCATTGCCTTGAATTTGGAACGCGACCTGGTTTACGACTTCTGCCATTACCGGGTTCACTTTTCCCGGCATGATCGACGACCCCGGCTGACGGGGCGGCAATTTCAATTCGCCCAGCCCGGTGCGCGGGCCGGATGCCATCAGGCGAATATCGTTGCAGATTTTGGACAAATTGACCGAGCAAATCTTGAGCGCTGCCGACACTTCCGTATAAGCGTCGGTATTCTGGGTGGCATCCACCAGATCATCCGCCCGTTTTAAATCAAGTCCGGTAATCTGTCGCAAATACTCGGTTACTTTGGTTATGTATTCCGGCATGGCATTTAATCCGGTTCCGACAGCAGTGGCTCCCATATTCACCTCGCGCAGATTATCCAAGGAACGCCGGATCCGCGCAATATCACGTCCAATCACTCTGGCGTAGGCCCCGAATTCTTGGCCCATTCGAATCGGAACCGCATCCTGCAGATGGGTACGGCCCATTTTTATCACCTGGTCAAACTCTTTCGCTTTCGTTTCGAAAGCGGATTTGAGACTCGAAAGAGATTCGATAACCCCCGCCGCCAAATTGAGCGACGCAATCCGAATGGCGGTTGGAAACACGTCATTTGTAGACTGCGCCATGTTCACATGAGTATTAGGGGAACATTTAATGTACTCTCCCTTTTGACCGCCCATCAGTTCGATTGCCCGGTTGGCAATCACTTCATTGGCGTTCATGTTCATCGATGTCCCGGCTCCGCCTTGTATGGAATCGACGATAAATTGTTCATGCAGTCTCCCTTCCAGTACTTCTTCCGCCGCCCGAATCACTGCATCCGCAATGTCGGACCGCAGCACTCCAACATCTCGATTGGCCATGGCTGCCGCCTTTTTTATCGCCGCCAGAGCACGAATCATCTCTTTATGCGGAGGTATTCCCGTGATCGGGAAATTCTCCACCGCCCGCAAGGTTTGAATCCCGTAATACGCTTGGGCTGGTACTTCCTTTGTACCTAAAAGGTCCTTTTCTGTGCGAACGTTGCTCATATAACCGACCCCTTTGTCAGCAGTGACGTGTAATCAGATTCTAAGATATCACACTGATCAAACGCTTGTCCAAAAAAGGGCCGCAGGGTCTTGGAAATTCCGGGTATTCAGGCGGATGCGACATACTTAAGAGTGATTATGGTGCGGTGGCAGGCATCAATTTCACGGTCAATTCCTCGTAGTCCACCACGCTTTGCACCAGAGAGCGCTGTGCTTCCAGAATGCCTTTTCCTTGCGTCATGGAAGCACTCGCTTCTTGCAACTGCTGAATCATATCGTCGAGGCGTGTCAATTCACCTTTCTTGCCCGCTTTTTCCAAACTCTTCCGGGCAATCTCCGCTTGGCGGACAAGTGATTGGACCCGTTGACTCCATACCTCAACCTTTTCTTTCTTGGGAGTCTTCTCGACAGCCAACGGGACCCCGTCCTTCATGATCTGCACCGCTTGGGCAAGAACATTGGCAAGGTTGGCTGCCTCTTTGGCCGGAATCCCCGTCATCGCACCTTTTCGCTGCGGGATCTTGAACTCTTTGACATACAAAGGTGCCTTCGCCTCACTTAAAGCACCTGCATTCTGCTGCAAAGCATCGGCAATTGTTTGTCCTTGGGTCTTGTCCACGGCAAGGCCGACAAACAGCTGAACTTTATCGGAGTTTCGGAGTACGGGACGGATGCCAAACTTCTCAAACTCGGCAGCCCCTTTTTTCGCGCTCTCATGATCCTTATAGACCCCGACTTGGTAGGCGACCAAATCCAGACCGGGAAATGTCTGTATGGAGGAAGCGGCGTTCGCGCCCGGTTGACCGGAATTAACGGTTGTGACACTGGCTCCCGACTCAGGGTCTGCGTGTTTAAATAAGAACAACACCCCAAGCCCCAGCGTAATGCCGGTAATGGCCGCTAATGCGGCAGGCATCAACCAAGTCAGGCCCATAATCTCAGAATGAAGATCTCTTTTTTTGCGCGGATCCGCATTTCGAATGAACGATTTTCGTTCCGAACGGGCTTTATATTCAAACGGACGGCGATCTCGCAATTCCCTGGTCACAACCGGCGATTCTTTTTTTGGACGAAAGGTAAACGTCATACGGGACTTGTCCATTGTACTTGCTCCTTCCGAATCTATCATTTGTTTCTACCATATGACATGTTTTAAGCTCATATGCCAAAAATGATAGAGTTAAGAGAAGTTCGTCCTGGAGACATACAACGTGAAACTTTTTTTCCGTCTGCAACGTCTATAGTATTGGATAGAGAAAAACCGCCCCCAAAAGGAGCGGCTTCCCTGTAAATTATTATTCGACAATGTGTACGACCACTTGACGGCGGCCGAATTGAAGGCATTCTGCCTGGGTGTTGAATACAAGGTCAATTTTCATGCCCTTGATGGCTCCACCCGTATCAGCGGCAATTGCGTATCCGTATCCTTCGATATAAAGTTTGGTGCCTAGCGGAATTACACTCGGGTCAACCGCTGCCACGCCAAATTGCGCAGGGCGGCCAGTGGCGGTACGTCCGCCAGCCGCGTAAGCGGTCGCCGACATCACCATTTTCTTGGCAGAAGTGAAGCTGCCTCCCGAACGCGATGCAACTATCACCGGTTTTGTTCCATATGCTACTACGTTTTTTTCGGGCTCCTTGACGACTTCTCTTTCGACTTTCCGGTCTACTTCGACCCCATTTTCCAGAATAATCCGGGTCGTCACTTTTGCCAACCCTTCCACACCGTGCGTCAGCACCTTTTCCTGTCCTTTAAAAATATCCTGGTTCGGCTGGCGTTCGGTCTGAAAAGGTATTTTTTCTTCGGTTACTGCAACTTGAATTTCGCGACGAGTTATTGCGATGGTTTGCCCTTCGATCGGAGTGGATTTCAGTTCTACGTTTACGCGATCTTGGTCGGCAAGCTCGATACCGGCTTGCTTCAAGACTTCCGCAACAGAATCTGCGGTGGTAACCAACTGTTTCGGTTCGTTGTTACCATCCTTAAGCAATACCTTACGCGCGTGCTTGATTACAATGCTCATTCCCTCTGTCACCGGTGTTTTAAGGCCCGGTTGCACAAGATCCTGGGCTGAAACTTGGATACCCTGTTTCTGCAGGAGCTCTTGAAGTGATCCTGTAAAAAATCCGGACACTTCCTGTGACTGTCCATCCACTTTGACGGATACAGTCTTATGCAGGGAGATTGCAGTACCGCTGCCGGCGGCAGTTACTGCAGCAACCGCAGCAAGAATTGAGATTGACTTCCCACTCAACTTTCGCACTCGATCACCTCTTTAATGTGCAGGATGCATTCAGCTCCCCCACGATATTAAATTGTCGATTTACTCCTCCAGTATATCGAAAGAAAAAGTTGGTTACAAGACCATAATTTTAAAATGTTAAATTCGGATAACTTATCCAACCATCAGATCCCCATAGTACAACCAAAAGTGAGCCCCCGACTATAAACGGACACCCCCTTACCTTCTCCTGATAGTCTTTCGTCACTGGCCAATGATCTCCTACAGGTTAATTTCCCGAAATTTTTGAATATATAAAAAGTAGGGGGGATAAAAAATGCATCAGCTATGGTTTGATATAGTCGGCAGTATCGCAGCAGCCCTGGTATTGGCCGGAATCCCTGTTTTCATTCTTCACAAATATTCACGAAAGGAAGAAGAGCGGCTGCAGGAAAAGAATCAGGACCGATAAATCCAACAAACCGTCAAGCCAAAAAGCCGGCTTGACGGTTTGTTACGGAGGGATGTTTGTTACTTGACATGTGCTTCTATAAACGACAGGATCTCATCAAGATTTTGATTGTATCTGTGTTTCTCAGTGCTTAAGGGGCTGAAACAAATCCCCTTTTTCCTTTATTCGTTCGGCCATATTCCACATTGTCAAATCGGACGGGTGGAAGCCGTCTGCCACTTCCTCCCACGTCACCGGTGCCGAAACGGTGGCAAGGGGTCTTGCTCCATCGATCGCATCCCGCCCCCACCTAAAAATTACGGCCAACAAGTAGTATCTGAGCATCCATGTTTCTATTGAACCACTCTTGCACCGGCTACCCGCTCAGCTACCTTGTAAATGTCGCCTGCTCCCATAGTCAGGATTAAGTCTCCGTCCTGCATGTTTTCGAGCAGATAGGACACAACATCTTCTTTTGTGGGCAGATACACCGTGTGAACTCCGCTGTTTTCCGAGATCAGCAGGGCCAATTTTTCCGAGGATACTCCGTCAATCGGTTTCTCCCCTGCCGGCGAATAAATGTCAGTGAGTACCACTTCATCAGCTGCTTGAAATGCCCGGCTGAATTCTTCAAACAGATAATAAGTCCTTGTATACCGCTGTGGCTGGAAGACGGCGACAATCCGCCTGCCGCTTGCTTTCGCGGCTGCAAGAGTGGCACGTATCTCCGTCGGATGATGGGCGTAATCATCCACAACCGTTAAAACTGGGGACTCGTAATGTACCTGAAAGCGTCGTTTGGCCCCGGTAAATTTCTTTAAGGCGGAGGCTATTTTGGCAAATTCAACCCCCGCTTCAAGAGCCGCCAGTGCCGCGGCCATCGCGTTGCAAACGTTGTGAATCCCGGGTATCGATAACTCCAATACCCCAATTGGGACTCCGGCACGAACCATTTCAAATCGGGCCCCCCGATCGAACAGCTCAATCTCCTTTGCAGTCGCATCTTCCCCCTGCTGCAAACCGTATTTTAAAATGGGATGCGGATCGTCTGCGAGAAGTTCCCTGACAATCGGATCGTCCCAGCACGCGATAATCTTGCCCGCACTGTTCACATTTGAGAAAAACTTTCGGTATGCACCTTTCAGTTTTTCAAAATTCCCGTCATAGTTCTCCAAGTGGTCCGCTTCTATGTTTGTTACTACCGCATACTGCGGCCGGTAATGAATGAAAGAACCATCGCTCTCATCCGCTTCCGCCACTAAGTATTCGCCCGTTCCGGCACGAGCATTATCGCCTACATTCGTCAAAACTCCGCCGATCACGTAGGTCGGATCAAGGCCGGCATCCTGCAGAATAAATGAGATCATTGAGGTGGTCGTGGTTTTCCCGTGTGCACCGGCAATGGCAATTCCTTTCCTTTCATCCATTAGCTTTGCCAATAATTGTGACCTGTGGTAGACGGGAATTCCCGCTTCCCGCGCTGCAATCAGTTCCTCGTTGTCGGAAGTCACCGCCGTGGAATATACAACACAGTCAACCCCTGACACATGGTTCCGATCATGTCCGATGTATACAGTGGCTCCCAACAGCTCCAATCGCGTGGTTGCATCCTGTCGGGATACATCCGAACCGGACACGATATAGCCAAGATCCAGCATTACCCTTGCGATCGCACTCATGCCATAACCGCCAATCCCCACAAAATGGACTCGTTGGAACTGATTCACAAGCACGTCATCCTTTCTTGGAGGTAAATTGTCTTGCTTCCGAGATTGTGTAAAGAGACCCTGTAACAAGAACCACTTCCTCTGAGCCGATGCTGCGGATGGCGTGATCAACAGCTTCTGCAACGTTGGGGATTAACTCAATCGGTACTGTCACCCTGTCTCGAATAAACATCTCCACATCCCGTACATCTGCCGCTCGCGGTGAATTTGGCGCAGTTACAATAATCTTATGCGCAAACGGGACAATCGGGTCAATTACACCCGGCACCAACTTGTCTTGCAGAATCCCAAGAACCAGAACGAGCTTGCGATTTCCCAACAGTTCGTGCAGAGCAGCCGCTAACGCCTCTGCTCCGTGGGGATTATGGGCACCGTCGAGCAACACAAGCGGGTGGTGGCGTACGATCTCCAACCGTCCGGGCCAACGTGTCAACTTCAGGCCGGTACGCAAGTCATTCTCTTCCACAGGGAGTACCCCCTGTTCGGATAGATGGAGAACTGTCCGAACGGCTAATGCCGCATTTTTGCATTGATGTTCCCCTAACATCGAAATTTCCAAATCGTGCAACTCAATATCGGTTGAATAAAAATCAAATGCCTGCCCTGCAAGGGAATACCCTTTTCGCGAATATCCGAATTCTTTTCCCAATACCCGATAAGGAGCTCCCACCTCCTGCGCCTTAGCCAAAATTACCGAGAGAGCCGGTTCCTCAGCACCTGTAAAAAGAGGAACTCCCTCTTTTGCGATTCCCGCTTTTTCACGTGCAATCACTTCAACCGTCGGTCCGAGATGAACCAAATGATCCAATCCCACGTTGGTAATCACAGTCGCAAGCGGGGATACAACATTGGTGGCATCCAACCGGCCGCCAAGCCCCGTTTCCCAGACTACCAGATCCACTTTCTGATCGATAAAGAACAAAATTGCCAACAAGGTAACAATTTCAAATTCGGTTGGCTCTCCAACCTCACTGAACCGGATCTCCTCAATATGAGGTTTCAGTTGTTCCGCATAGATAGACAGCTGCTGTTCTGTCACATCAATTCCATTGACTGACATCCGGTCATAAAAGTGCAGAATGTAGGGAGAAGTATAACGACCGACCCGGTAACCGGCTTGTTGGTAGATGCAAGCCAAATAAGCGCAGGTTGAACCTTTTCCATTGGTACCGGCTACATGAATAAACTGCAGTTGATGATGAGGGTTGCCCATTCGTTCCAATAAAGCTTCCATTCGCTCCAACCCAAGTTTGATCCCCCATCTTCCGTCAAACTTAGGAAAACTTGAGATCCAGTCGATAATCAAAATCAATCAGTCCTTAGCATCGTATTCCTGACCATTCATCAAAGTGACGGCCCGTTAATCAAACAGATTGGGTCTCGCCAAAGTCAGCGGGAGACCCACTCCTGCACCCGATCTATGAACGGAGTTCTTGAATGCGTGCCTTTACCTTATCGCGTTTTTCGGCATAGTCTTTGCCTTTCGCCCGTTCCGCCTCGATCACTTCCGCCGGAGCTTTCGCAACGAAACCTTGGTTTGCCAGTTTCTTGTCAACCCTCTCGACTTCCGCATCGAGATGCTTAAGCTCCTTTTCGAGCCGGGCAATTTCGGCCTCAATGTCGATCAGGCCGGCAAGCGGCAGGAATAATTCTGCACCCGTGACTACAGCTGTAACCGATTTTTCCGGAGTGGCGAGGTTCCGGTCGATTGTAAGCGACTCCGGATTGCAGAATCGGACGATGTACGCTTCACCACGGCGAATCAACGCCTCAGCCTCTTCACTCGCAGGCTTGATGATCAGAGTGACCGGACGGCTTGGCGGAACATTCATTTCGGCTCGAATATTGCGAACGGCACGGATCATATCCATCAACAGTTCCATCTCCCGGACTGCCTGCTCAGCGACGAAACGTCCTTCGAACTTCGGATAATCCGCCAGCGTGATTGTCTTTCCCTGGTGCGGGATATGCTGCCAAATCTCCTCCGTAATGAAAGGCATAAACGGATGGAGAAGACGAAGGGATTGATCAAGTACGTATACAAGTACCGATTGGGTTGTTCTCTTCGCTTCCGCGTCATCTCCCTGCAGATACAGTTTCGCCAGTTCGATGTACCAGTCACAATACTCATTCCAGATGAATTCATAGATCTGGCGTCCGGCTTCCCCGAAGTCGTATCGCTCCAGCGCCGAGTTTACTTCTTCAGCCGTTTCATTCAAGCGATGGAGAATCCATTTGTCTGCTGTTCCCAGATCTCCGCTCAGATTGACATCTTCATATTTGAAGTCACCTACGTTCATCATTACAAAGCGGGAAGCGTTCCAAATCTTGTTGGCGAAGTTGCGTGCCGACTCCACCTTCTCCCAGTTGAAGCGCAGATCGTTCCCCGGACTGCTGCCCGTCATCAACATGAAGCGCAGCGCATCGGCACCATACTTTTCGATCACTTCCAGCGGGTCGACTCCGTTGCCGAGAGATTTCGACATTTTGCGTCCTTGTGCATCACGAACCAGACCGTGGATCAATACGTCTTTAAACGGCTTCTCACCGGTGAACTCAAGGGCGGTAAAAATCATTCGTGCCACCCAGAAATAGATGATGTCAAATCCGGTGACAAGTACATCGGTTGGACAGTAACGCTGCATATCCGGGGTTTCATCAGGCCAGCCCATTGTAGAAAACGGCCACAGCCCGGAGGAGAACCAGGTATCCAGCACGTCTTCATCTTGCCGCAGTTCGGCATGGCCGCACTTCGGACAAGCGGTCGGATCATCCGTCGCTACAATGGTTTCCCCGCAGCTGTCACAATACCAAGCGGGAATTCGATGGCCCCACCAAAGCTGACGGGAGATGCACCAATCCCGGATATTCTCGATCCAATGCAGGTAAATTTTCTCAAAACGGTCAGGTACGAACCGCACCGCATCCTCACTTTTCTGAAGCTGTATCGCTCGTTCCGCCAACGGCTTCATGTCGACAAACCATTGTGTCGACAAAAACGGTTCGACAACGGCACCGCTCCGCTCCGAATGGCCGACCGAATGATCATGCTCCTCAATCTTAAAGAGAACTCCCTGCTCCTGCAGATCCGCCACAATCTTTTTCCGGCATTCGAACCGGTCAAGTCCTGCATATGGTCCCGCGTTCCCGTTCATAGTCGCTTTTTCATCCATCACGTTGATCATTTCCAGGTTGTGACGAAGCCCCATTTCAAAGTCGTTCGGATCGTGAGCCGGGGTTACTTTTACCGCACCGGAACCAAAATCCTTGTCTACATACTCATCCGCAAAGATCGGGATCTCACGACCGATAATCGGCAAAATCACCATTTTTCCAATCAGGTCTTTGTATCGTTCATCTTCCGGATGGACCGCAATCCCTGTATCACCCAACATTGTTTCCGGCCGGGTGGTGGCAACCGTGATATGCCCGCTTCCGTCCTTTAACGGATAACGCAAATGATAAAGCGCACCTTTGACGTCTTTATATTCGACTTCTATATCGGACAAAGCGGTGCATGCGGCAGGATCCCAGTTGATAATCCGTTTGCCGCGATAGATCAGCCCTTTTTCATAAAGCTTCACGAAGACGGTCCGAACAGCCCGCGACAGTCCTTCATCCATCGTGAACCGCTCCCGGGAATAATCAAGCGAGAAGCCCATCCGTCTCCATTGCGAGCGAATCACGGACGCATAATGCTCCTTCCACTCCCAGACTTTCTCAAGGAATTTCTCGCGCCCGAGGTCGTAACGGCTCACACCCTCTTCCCGCAAGGTGGCTTCCACACGTGCCTGGGTTGCAATCCCCGCATGATCCATACCCGGCAGCCATAAAGCATCATAGCCCTGCATCCGCTTATGGCGAATCAGTACATCCTGCAGAGTGCAGTCCAAAGCATGTCCCATGTGGAGCATACCTGTCACATTCGGCGGTGGAATCACGATGCAATACGGCTGCTTCTCGGGATCCCCGGTTGCTTTGAAAAATTCGTTTTCGATCCACCAGTCGTAAAGCCTTTGTTCCGCAGCCTGCGGATCATAGACAGTCGGAATTTGATTTTGTGCGTTTTGTTGTTCAACTGACATAGCCAACCCCCCAATAGGCCCAAAAATATTAAAAATAAAAAACCTTCCATCCGATTAAGGACGAAAGGATTGCTTCCGTGGTACCACCTTACTTTGCGAGCCTCTGACATGCACGCACACTCAAAAGAAGATAACGGATTCACCGGCCCAGCTTACTGAGAGCAGACTGACGAAACGCCTTGCAGCTCTGTTCGCCTGGGCAACTCCGGGACGACGTTCAAGCACGAACTGGCCGGGATACCTTGCAGCCAACGGTGTGACAGTTGAAACGAGATTCCATGCCATCCGCGGGTTTCCCTCTCTGTAGGGCTCGTTGCTTTACTCTTTCCCATCGATGTTTTTGCTTACTATTGGATTCATATCATAGTATACGTGAAAAGATGATTTTGTCAAAATCAAGCCAGCCTAGTTTTACTTTATGTGGTATAATTTGGTTGCACAATTCCATAGGTTCGGGTGGGCGGTCAAATCCCCTTGAAGAAAGGGGGTGAGGCCATGACTGTTTATGAAGCGTTGACTTTGATGATTTCGTTTGCAACATTGATTGCGACAGTAATCTACGCTTCACAACGAAAAAAGTAACCCACCCAGCCAAGGAAAAGGTTACTTTTTTCTGGCTTAACCTATGACCGCTCATCCGCGGTGTTGTGCATCAACCGGGGTGCTGCCAACACCTCGGTTGTTTGCATTTTATGCTATCTCTGGCTCCATTATAACCTACTTAGTTGAAAATTGGCAAACAACCTAATAGGAGGGTCTTAACCTGATGATCTGATCGTCGTCTTCCCGCGGTTGTCCCCGCCCGTCTCTGTTATTGGTGAGAAGATACAGCGAACCGTCAGGCCCTTCCACAATATCGCGCATCCGGCCGAATTGATCCGGCAAACCGTTCTACAGTAGTGTAATCCGGCGCTTTCCATTCGATCTTCAGAACCTGAGCTCCACGCAAATTGGCTACCAGCAGCTGCCCTTTCCACGGACCCTTGGTGACATAAGTCATACCGGAAGGCGCCCACGTAATGTTCCGGCTATGGAGCAACGGACGTTTTAATTTCAATGTCGGTGCCCCCGGCGCTTGCGTCTGATCCCCTTGAATCAACGGCCAACCGTAATTGGCTCCCGGCTCAATCAGGTTGATTTCATCAAGAGCAGACTGACCGTGTTCGGAACTGTAAAATTTCCCGCTGACCGGATGCCAAGCCAGACCCTGCGAATTACGATGCCCCAAACTGTAGACGGGGGAACCCGTGAAAGGATTGTCCTGCGGAATCGAACCGTCCAACCCGATCCGCAGTATTTTTCCCGCCAGCGCTCCGATGAACACTTTCGCCCATTTTTTCATAGAAAAGCTTCTATTTCTTTTTCTTGTACTTTCGCTTCGGGCGGTTCTTATACATCTCTTTCTTTTTCGCCTTTTCCTCAAGCCTCCGCTTCTCCTGAGCAGCCAGAACCCGCTCGCGTGTCCGACTGAAGACCCAAGATCCGAAGACACTGATGATCAAAAACAATGGCACCAGAAATGCGGCGGAAAGCAGAAGGGCCTGTCCGACTGTTCCTCCAGCCGCCAGATTCGAATAGTTCCAAATCAGATAAATCAACCATCCGAGGACCCCCGCTACAAGAGAAGCATTTAATCCCGCCCAGAAACGTCTGCCCTGAGCCCGATTCACAGCAACCCAACTGGCAATCATCATGCCGCCGGGGACAGCCCAGTTATAGAACTGCTTGCCAAACAGGGATAGCAGCCCGGCCACCCCACCCAGGAGTAAACCTGTTACGATCGCCAGTTTCCATTCAATCGGTTGCGCCGCTTGTTCCCCCGCAAATTGTTGTCCCATTGTCATTCTCGATTCTCCCCTTATTTAACTTGATCAATCGGTCGCCATAGGCGGCCATCTCTTCATCATGCGTTACGACCAGAACCGTTTTCCCCTGTCTATGGATTTCGCGGAAAATCTCCATGATCCTTCTTCCCATACTTTTGTCAAGTCCACCCGTAGGTTCATCCGCAAGAATTACATCGGGATCGTTGATTAAGGCACGAGCCAATGCGATCCGACGCTGTTCTCCACCGGAGAGTTCATAGGATCGGCTGTACCGTTTTTCGGCAAGGCCTGCCTGCTCCAACAGTTCATCTGCCCGGTTCCAATCTTCTTCTGTCAGCTTTCCGCTCAGCATTTTGGGCAGCAGCACATTTTCCCGAGTGTTTAATGTGTTTACCAGGCTGGGGAACTGAAAGACAAAGCCGAATTTTTGACCGCGAAAATCGGTCTTCTGCCGATCCGACAGTTGGCTTGCATTCAGACCCTCCAGAATCAGCTCCCCTTCAGACGGACTGCTCAGCAAACCGATCAGGGAAAGAAGCGTGGATTTGCCAGAACCGGAAGGTCCCATAATCGTTACAAATTCACCAGGTTCAATCGAAAGGTTAATATTCTCCAATGCTGTGACATTTCCCTGCTTGGCAGAAAACGATTTGGTAACTTGTCTGAGACGGATCATCATTCTCCCTCCCGAATCGCCAGGTACGGTTCTTGTTTGAGAAACGATCGAATTGGAATGGACGCGGCGAGCACGGCTATCAAAACGGTAAAGAGCACGGCTGCCATCGCAATCAAGGCCGCTGCCCCCCAAGTCGGAAACAGCAGCGGCAGATGAATCAACTTTCGGATAAACGTACGATTGTCATACAATACAATCACCATCGAGAGCGTTCCCACAACGCCTCCCATTCCGCCTGCCAAAGCGGCTTCTTGCAGCAGGAACCGATAAACTGCACCTTGGGTGGCTCCCAAGGCGCGGAACATCCCAATCTCCCTTTTCCTTTCCGCAACTATCGCTGAAAACAGCGTCATCGCTTGCATACCCGCCATTGCCAACACACAGCCAATCATCAAGAAGGACAGCAGCCTTATGGGAAAAAGCTGTTTTTCAACCGTTTCCCGAACACCCATCCCCGTTACCGCTGACACCTCCGGAATTTTTCTCTCAATCTCCCGCCGCACGTACTCTTCATCGCCCCGCTTTGTCTTCACCAAAACAACAGAGATTGAATTCTGGGGAAACTTGAGAGATGTACGGGGGGATTTGCGAAGCTCACGGACTTTGCCGAGATCCATAAAAATCGTATTGTCCGCATCCGTGCCTGTGGGGTACAAAAGATGGGAAACGACGAACTGGTGCTGGAACAAATTCAGATGTTCCTGATACGAAGCGGAATTCAGATGATCGATCGCATTCCGCCCACCCGCGTCACTCCCGATGATAATCGAGTTTTCGGTAAACTTGCGCCCGCCTGCATTTGACAACCAGGGTTTTAATGTGAAATCTGTCTTTGGATCGAAAGCCACAATCGGAAAGTCACCTTCTACCTGACAACACACGCCGGAATAGGTTTCCAAATACAACTGCGGTGAGGCGGCCGTCACTTCGGGAATGGAACGAACCTGATGCAGCACAGATTCCGGCATGTAAAATGAGCTGATGGTACCTGACAGCAGCAGTTGTTGGGCCACGACCCCATATCCTTTGGGTACCACCATCACATCCGCGCCAAATCGTTCTCCTGCAGCAGACAAGCTGCGGTCCATACTATTGAGAAAAAAATAGCTGAGGAATAGAGTGGAGGCCGTAATAGCAGACGACGCCACCAACAAAATCGTGCGAAACGGTTTCCGCCACAAATTGTTCCAAATCAATCGAAACCGCAAAAAAAAGATTTGATGGCCAACAACGCTTTCTTCGTTATCGCCCGGTTCTTTGGATCGCATGGTAACAACGATCATCACCGCGGCCCCAACCAAAACGGAAAGCCACAGAAAATCAAACACCAGCTCCGGAACGGAAAACATCTCGTCACCCACTTTTTATTCGCCATTTTTCAGCTTTTCCAATGAATGGGGGAATTAAGCACCATACACTGTTTCCCCTCATAGGTTAGAGTAGGCTTTTGCTCAGGAGGGAGTTTCCATGGGATTTTTCCTTGGGTTGGTCAAGTACGTGAAAGTAGCTTTGCTCACTTCAATCTTTCTGCTTTTCATCCGGGCGATTTTCTTTCCTAACTTCCTGGATATCATCATTTTGATGATGCTCTCGTTTGTTTTATTCATCATGCTGATTGCCCGTCCCTAAACTAGTATAAAAAAGAGGCGGCTTATCGCCGCCTTCCCGGAATGATCAGTACCTGACCGACATCCACTTGCTCGTTGGTCAGTCCGTTCGCTCGCATTAAGTTTTCAATCGGTGTCTCATAATTGTTGGCAATCTGATCCAAAGATTCTGCCTCCTGAATTATACGGAATTTTAACGTGAACTTGTTATCGGATGCTTTTTGAATCCAGTTCCCCCAGATGCTCGAACTGCTTTCATTGGTCACATCCGTCAAATTTTCTCCGGTCTGTTCTGCCGGCTCCTCCCTGGGAGAGCTGACTGGTTCGGAGTCTTGCTGCAAAGCATTTTGAGATACTGCTGCAGCCGGATCGTCTGTTGGAACGCTTTCCCGAGCGAAATTCTTTGCCAACGATCCCCCATGGAGCAAGCCTGACAGCTTAACCGGCGCTGGAGCCTCCTCCTCTTTTTTCGAGCCGAATGAAAGTTTCGGCCCTGCAGGAGACTGAAGAGCCGGGGCCTCGGCAGCAACAGGTTCCGTTTCCATCGGTTCCCCTTGAGCAGTAACTATCTGCTCCTCTGCTGGACCATCTGAAGCATTCGCGGCAGAAACAATCTCCTGCATCTGTTGTTCCGGTTGAGTCATGGCAGTCACCGGTTTCTCCGGAGGTTCCCCCACCGGCCATAACTTCTCAACGGATGCCTTCTTCACCACTTCGTCCGCTAACGCTTCAAACTGGTAATCCTCTTCTTGGTCTCGTATCTCCTTTTCCGCCTCATCCGCTTCCTGATCTGCACGATTCTCCATATCCAAATCTTCCTCTTGGAAGACTTGTTCCACTCGAACCTCTTCCATCTCCGAGGGTTGCTCGAGAGCGGAATTCAACTGCTCATGCCAGCCGTAATCAGGGTTAAAAACAAGGGTATCTTGTTCGTCTCGTTCTTCTTGCGCTTCGATCAACCAATCTTGCTCGTTATACCCCTGTTCTTCCTGATCCTGTCTGGTTTCGAGCAGGGCGGCTTCAAAATTTGCAGCCGCTGCATTTGTTCTGGGCGTTCCTTCAGATCGATCGATTGATTCCTCCGCTGTGACAATCTGGGGCTGAACCCAGTCCTCCTGTTCTCCACAATAGAACGAATAGCCATTTTTCCCATTCAGACCTTGAATGGCCAGTTCAGCTTGCAGTTGCAGAAATCCCGGAGCAAGAGGCTGCACATCCCACTTGCCAATTCGAGTATTGACTTCCAGGAAGTTAGGCTGCCCTTGAACCGGAAGCCGCAAAGCAAAAGGCAGCCGGTACGAAATAGGAGTTACCGAATCCGGACCGGAGTCTTCTCCCTCTCTCGCAGGGGATTCCACAGCCCCTGAGAATGCCAGAATCCCTTCTAAAATATACGAATCCCCGATCCTGTCAAAATACGTTATTTCAGTAGATACAGTTGCATCCTCGCGTAAATCGCCAACCACTCCGGATTCCAATGCCAACCGTTGGTCAACCTGGATCCGAATCACCTGATTATGATCGCCGAGAGCCACGGGTATTCCCTCCTCCACGTTCTCCTTGTATCAGTTCACTTTATGTCCATGCATCTTGTCATATGACAAAAAAAGACTGCAGGCGGTTCAGCTTAGCAGTCCAATCGCAATTCATCCAGGATCCGGAGGACTTCTTCCCTTGTTTTTACCTGTTTCAATTTCCCGACTACTTGTTGTGAATGTTGACGGGACAATTCCGAAATGCTCTTTTTGAGCGACAGTACCCGGTTCGGATTGACGGACAGTTCATTGACCCCGAGTCCAATCCAGAATGACAGCATTCGTTCGTCACCGGCAAGTTCCCCGCAAACACCCACCCAGACTCCTTTTTGACTTGCGGATGCAACCACATCCCGAATTAATTTCAAAACGGCAGGGTGAAACGGATCATACAATTCTTTGACTCTATCGTTCTGACGATCCACCGCCAAGGTATACTGTGTCAAATCATTGGTCCCGATGCTGACAAACTCAAGATCATCCAAAAAGAAATCAATCAAAATAGCCGCGGCCGGCGTCTCCACCATGATGCCCAGCGGGACTCTGCCCGTTCCTACTTCGCTTTGCACTTCTTCGCAAATGTTTTTAATGCTTCGCCATTCCTCAACCGAATGTATCATCGGGAACATGATCTTCACAGGTCCGTACTTGGAGGCTCGGTATAAAGCCCGAAGTTGGCTCCGAAACTTGTCCACTTGATCAAAAAGAACCCGAATTCCGCGATATCCCAGAAACGGATTTTGCTCCTCGATCAGATAATAAGGAAGGGGCTTGTCCCCTCCAATGTCCAATACCCGGAAGATCACCGGCCGCCCGTTCATTTCCTCCAGAATGCCCCGGTACGCTTCAAACTGTTCCTCTTCCTCGGGCCAATGGTCAAAACTCATAAATAAGACTTCAGTTCGAAACAAACCGATTTCGTCCGCTCCAAATTTTCGAGCCCGCTTGGTGTCCGCTAATCCGCCGATATTCGCCCCGATTGAGATCGCAAAATCGTCCTTCGTGACAGCCGGCTTGTCTTTCCAGACGAGCAGTTCCCTTTCATGTTCCTTTTGACGTTCAAGTTCGTTTTGATAATGAGCAATTACAGCCTTCTCAGCATTTACGATAACGAGTCCGCGGGTTCCGTCCACAATCAAAAAATCGCCCGGTTGAACAGCGTGAACCTGCTCTGCCAATCCGGATACCACTGGAATTCCGAGTGATCTCGCGACGATGGAACCATGGCTGGTTTCGTTCCCCTTCGCCGTTACGATGCCAAGAATGTGTGAAACCTTCGGCTCACCTGCTATGGAAGCAGGAATTTCGTCCATCACCAGAACACTGTCAGCATCCAAATGGTAATTGAAGAAATGAGCCCCCCCATCAAGCGCTATGAGGAGTCTGTCCCGGACATCAATCAGATCGATAGCCCGTCCCCGCATATAGGGGTCTTCCATCGCAGAGAATTCTTGAATCCAGCGCTGCATGACGTCCCAGACCATTGCCTCCGCGTTGTATCCCCATTTTTTTATGCCGTCCAGTACCTCTTCCATCACGATCGGATCTTCCAGCAGCAGCTCCTGGGCGGATAAGATCTCTACCTCTTGTGCCGAAAGGCGGGTAACGGCGGTTTCGATTAAATCACTCATCGCTTTCTTTGCGGTTTGAATCGCATGTCGAAACCGATGGCTTTCCGCGTATCGGTCCGACACCACATATCGGTTCACATTGTACTCCGGCTGAACCACAACGGCAGTCCCCATGGCGATTCCATCCGAGATCGGCAGACCCTTCAGTTCTCTCCCCTCCGGATTCCGCTTCAGGATAACCGAATACAAAACGTCACCTGCCCCGGGTTCAATCCGCTCTACCAGCTCCATGTTCGTTACAAGCACCGGAGTCAACAGAGAATGAGTTGTTCCGACTTTTTCCCAGTCAAAGCGGATCAGTTCCTGTCCAATTGTCACCGTGTCTCCTACATTCACGAACGAAGTGAACCCTTCGCCCTCGAGCTCAACGGTGTCGATTCCGATATGAATCATAATGTCCAACCCGTGCGAAGTCCGTATCGCAATTGCATGGAAGGACGGAAATAACACCACGATCTCACCGTCTACCGGTGATCGTACGATTCCGTTTTCCGCTTGTATCGCCAATCCGTCTCCCAATAGCTTTGCGGAAAATACCGGATCCGGAATTTGTTCAACCGGGACAGTCGATCCTTGCACAGGTCTGTAAACAGGCACTATATTTTGTTCAAGCATATGTGAAATTCCTCCTAAGCAGAACCACAGGGGGCTGCCCCTCAAGTAGTTTTACCTACTTTGGGCCAGCCCCCTTTCAGTCATTTATGAAATCCGTTATAGAGTCTTTAAAGCATCCCGCGATGCTTCCAATGTTCTGTCGATATCATCATCCGTGTGGACTAAGGAAGTGAAACCCGCCTCCAACTGGGAAGGTGCCAGATACACTCCCCGCTTGAGCATTTCCCGGAAATATTTTCCGTAACGTTCCAGATCGGATGTCTTCGCTGTAGTATAATCGACAACCTGCGTATCGGTGAAAAAGCAGCCAAACATGCCTCCGACATAAGTAGCGTAAGACGGAATCCCAAGTTCTGCGGTGGCTTCTTTGAACCCTTCCGCGATTCGCTTCGACTTGGCCGTTAATTCTTCATACACGCCGGGGCGTCCGAGCAGTTTTAAAGTGGTGTACCCGGCGATCATGGCCAGCGGATTTCCCGACAGGGTGCCCGCTTGATAAATGGGTCCCGCAGGAGCAATCATTTCCATAATTTCTTTCTTGCCGCCATAAGCCCCTACCGGCAGCCCGCCCCCGATCACTTTCCCCAACGTGGTCAGATCGGGTTCAATGTCGTAGAAGGCCTGAGCTCCACCGTACGCAACGCGGAATCCGGTCATCACTTCGTCAAAGATCAAAAGTGCACCGTATTCGCGGGTAATACGACGAACTTCCTGCAGGTAACCCCGCTGCGGAAGCACGCACCCCATATTCCCGGGAACAGGCTCAATAATGACGGCTGCGATATCTTCGCCGAATTTCTCGAACGCCAGCTTTAGAGATTCGACATCATTAAACGGAACGGTCAATGTGTTTGCCGCTACCGAGTCGGGTACTCCGGGAGAATCCGGCAGCCCCAGTGTTGCGACCCCCGATCCGGCTTTAATCAGCAAGCTGTCCGCATGGCCATGGTAACACCCTTCAAATTTAATGATTTTGCTGCGTTTGGTGTACCCTCTAGCAAGACGCAGGGCACTCATTGTGGCTTCCGTTCCGGAGTTTACCATGCGAACAATTTCAACTGAGGGAACAATCTCCGTCACCAGCTTGGCCATCTCGGTTTCAAGCAAGGTCGGCGCCCCGAAAGAAGTCCCTTTTTTGGCAGATTCAATGATAGCATCTGTCACTGCAGGATGGGCGTGACCAAGAATCAAAGGCCCCCAGGACAACACGTAGTCAATATATTCATTCCCGTCAATATCAAACATGCGGCAACCTTGCCCGCGTTCAATGAACACCGGATCGGTTCCTACCGCCCGAAACGCTCGAACAGGAGAGTTAACCCCGCCTGGAATCAGGTTTTTTGCTTCGGCAAATGCAGCATGTGATTTCTCGTATCCTTTGTGCATCGCGGTTACCCCCGTAGCCATTCTGCGGCTTCTTTCGCATGATAGGTGATGATCAGATCCGATCCCGCGCGCTTCAAGCCCGTGAGCAACTCCAACACGATGCGCTGTTCATCCACCCAGCCGTTTTGTGCAGCCGCTTTAATCATCGAATATTCGCCCGATACGTTATACGATATGATCGGCAGATCGAAGTTGTCCCTCAACTGACGGATAATGTCCATATAAGCCATCGCCGGCTTCACCATGAGAAAATCCGCCCCTTCCTCGACGTCGGCCACCGCTTCTCTCAGTGCCTCGCGAGCATTGGCGGGATCCATCTGATAAGTCTTGCGATCCCCAAAGGCGGGCGCAGAATGAGCCGCATCACGGAAAGGTCCGTAAAACGATGATGCATACTTAACTGAATACGACATAATCGGAATATCCAAAAATCCTGCCTGATCCAATCCGGCCCGAATCGCTGCAATCCGCCCATCCATCATATCCGAAGGGGCAATGATATCGGCACCCGCCTGCGCGTGTGAAATTGCAGTTTTTGCAAGAAGTTCCAGAGTCGGGTCGTTCAGGATTTGTCCCTCACGCACAATTCCGCAATGTCCATGCGGATTGTACGCACACAGGCAAACGTCCGTGATGACAGTCAAATCGGGATTTTCTTCTTTGACCGCCCGTACAGCTTGCTGGACGATTCCTTCTTGAGCATAAGCCTCCGAGCTGAGATCGTCCTTCTCTGCAGGCACTCCGAATAGCAGCACAGACCTGATCCCCGCTTCCGAGACTTCCTGGATTTCCCGGCGCAGCCTGTCAATCGAAAAATGATACACGCCCGGCATCGAACCGATCTCCTCTTTCACGCCCTTTCCATGGGCAGCAAAAAGCGGATAGATAAAATCCTGCACATTCAACTCTGTCTCCCGGACCATCGAACGAACACCTGCAGTCCGGCGCAATCTCCTCAGACGCTGAAAATCTTTTGGCAGTTGCATAAACAACGCACCCTTCTTAAATAAAATTCTTTTTGTTTCGATGAGCAATCAATGCTTCAACCAACCCGGCTATCGTGTGGATATCGGCTGTCACATCCACCCGAAGGCCTAATTTTTCGGCCGTTTCGGTGGTAATCGGACCAATGGAGGCGATTGTCACGCCGTCAAGAAGAGTATTGAGATCCTCCCCTTCCATTGCCTTCACGAAATTTTTCACCGTTGAAGAACTGGTAAATGTGATCATATGTACATCGCCGTCCCGGAGCACCTGTTTGGCTTCGGCTGCATTTTCGGAGACTGGGACGTTCTCATAAACATCGATCTCCGTCACTTCACAGCCAATTTGTCGGAGGGCATCAGGCAGTGCTTTCCTTGCGATGTCCGCTCTTGGCAAAAGCACCTTTTGTCCGGGCCGGATCCGGGTTTCCAACTCTTTGAACAAGGATTCCCCGACAAACTGTTTCGGGATCAGATCCGCGAACAACCCTCTGGCCCGTAAAGCTTCCTCTGTGGTTGTGCCAACGACTGCAAGCTTGCCGTGAATTCGACGGACATCAATGCCTGTTTCCCGCATTCGATTAAAGAAAAATTCAACTCCATTGACGGACGTAAACACAATCCAATCATACGTTTCAAGTTGATGAAGCGCGGAATCGACCGGACCCCAATCCTGCGGGGGAGCCAATCGAATGACAGGGAACTCGTATGCTTCTCCGCCAAACTCCTCAATCAACTGAGATAATTCGCTTGCTTGAGACCGGGTGCGGGTAATCATCACCCGTTTCCCAAAAAGCGGCTTTTTCTCAGCCCAGGCAATTTTCTCTCTTAAGTGAACCACATCTCCAACGACAATGACAGCCGGATTGCGAAAATTTGCCGCTTCCACTTTGTTCACAATATCGGCAAGTGTCCCGGTGAGCGTTTCCTGCTCCGCCCAAGTTCCCCACCGGATCAAAGCTATTGGTGTATCGGCCGGTCGCCCGTTGCGGATCAAATTCTCTACAATGGAAGCCAATCTTCCTACTCCCATCAAAAAAACAGTGGTATCCGCAGCGACCGCCACGCGTGCCCAATCAATGCCTGATGTCCCCTTTTCGGGGTCCTCGTGACCGGTAATCACTGCAAATGAGGTGGCAACCCCCCGGCTCGTTACGGGAATCCCCGCATAAATCGGAACGCTGATCGCGGACGTGATCCCGGGGACAACCTCATATTCAATTCCGTGTTCCGCCAGTGCAGCCATTTCTTCGCCCACTCGTCCGAAAACGCTGGGATCTCCGCCTTTTAACCGCACGACCGTCATCCCCGCCTTGGCCTTTTCCACCAGAAGCCGGTTGATCTCCTCTTGCGGGAGAGTATGTTTGTCAGGGGTCTTCCCCGAATAGATCCGTTCCGCTGTTGGCGGGGCATACGAAAGCAGCCGCGGCGAACAAAGCCGGTCATACAGAATCACGTCCGCTTTTTTCAGCATGTTCATGCCCTTGACGGTAATCAAATTCGGATCGCCCGGGCCTGCCCCAACCAGATATACAATGCCGGAAGCCATTAGGATTTCAACTCCTCGCGGACATCAGCCAGAATCTTACGGGCGCCTTTTTCAAGCAGTTTCTCGGCCATTAACAAACCGAGCTCCTCCGGATTGTCTCCTTCCGCAAAATCTTTCAGCAGTGTTTCGCCATCAGGAGTTCCGACAATTCCCCGAAGAGACACCGTCTGGTCATGATACTCTGCGTATCCGCCAATCGGCACCTGGCATCCGCCGTTCAGTTTGCCCAGAAAAGCCCGCTCCGCCCTCACTTCCAGGCGAGTCGCTTGATGTTCCAACGCCGCCAATAAATCGATCATGTCTTCGTCGTCAGCCCGGCATTGGATGGCAAGCGCACCCTGTCCGACAGCCGGAATGCAGATGTCAACCGATAACCTCTCCGTTGCGCGATTCAGCCACCCCATCCGGGAAAGACCTGCGGCCGCAAGGATAATCGCATCGAGACCTTCCTCTTCCAGCTTTCGCAACCGTGTGTCGATATTTCCGCGCAGCGGCAGAATCTCGAGGTCAGGTCGGGCAGCCTTTAATTGGGCGGCCCGGCGCAAAGAACTGGTTCCGACTTTCGCACCTTTCGGAAGCTCGGAAAACGTGCGGCCATCCCGGCTGATCAACACATCCCGGGGATCTTCACGCTCAGGAACTGCAGCAATAATCAGCCCTTCCGGCATTTCAGCGGGCATATCCTTCATGCTGTGCACGGCGAAATCGACCGTTTTATCGAGCAGTGCCTGCTCAATCTCTTTCACAAACAATCCTTTGCCGCCCACCTTGGACAATGTGACTTCAAGAATGCGATCGCCTTTGGTTACAATTTTCTCCGTTTCGATATTTAAGCCCGGATAGATGGACTCAAGCTGGGAGCATACCCAATTCGTTTGTGTAAGCGCTAAAGAACTCTGTCGAGTTCCGACTTTAATATGCCTCATGAATTTCTCCGCCCCTCTATGATGACTCGGATCGTCCGGTCTGCTTCCGCCTCGTTTCCCGAACGAAGCAATTCCCGTACGTTTGACTGGACAATCTCCCTGATAATCTCCGCACGTACTGCCTCATCTTCGATTGTTTTCATCAGCATGTTCCGAATCGAGCTTACTTTATGCAGATACAGTTCGTACTCTGTGTCAAAATAGTTCTCAAGCTCCTCACGAACAGCGCGGGCAACAGCAGGTCCCGTTCCCGAAGTGGAAATCGCCACCTGTAAAGGGCCTCGCCGGACTACCGCGGGAAAAATCGTATTTCCTCTAGTGGAAGCATGCACGGAGTTGACCAATCGTCCATCCGCCTCCGCTTCTTGGACAACCAATCGGTTAACCTCGGGAGAATTGGTGGCCGCAACTGTCAAAAAGGCCCCTTTTGTATCCCCTGATTGGAAGGATCGCTCCACATATTCAATTCGTCCTTCCGATACAAGTTCAGCCAATGCAGGTGTCAGGGTGGGGGAAACGATTCGCACCCTCGCCTCACAAAGCAGCAAAGATTGGACCTTGCGCTCCGCAACTTTTCCTCCCCCAATCACCACACACAACCGTTTGGACAAATCCAGGAATGCACCGAAAAATTGTTTATCCATGCAGGCCCCCGATTATTTCCAATTGTGGAACTCGGAGAAAAAGTTCCCGACAATCAAATAATTGATCACTACAGCCATGAACGCGGTGATGTTGATCCATGCCAATCTTCTCCCAAGCCACCCGGCCGACACTCTGAGGTACAGATAGATCCCGTAGATCACCAAAAGAGCAACCGAAACGACAGGCTTCGGATCCAATATCAACACCTGATCAAATCGGGCATTATACCAGATTGCCCCAAGAATCATCGCAACCAACAGCATCGGGAACCCGAATACGATCAACCGGTAAGAAAATTGTTCCAGTTGATCAAGCGACGGCAATCTCCGGAACAGATCATTCCATCTCTTCTCTTTGAGAAGCTTCTCCTGAATCAGATACATGATGGAGAAGATCGTTGCCAGAAGAAAACAGGCATAGCTCAAAAATGCCATGGTGACATGCAGCACCAACAGATTTCCCTGCAGCGAGGCGGACAACGAGGTGGCTCCCTTATCCGTAAAAGTGACAAAAGCTACCACCGCAAAGCCGACCACGTTCGTAAAAAACGTAAAGAGATCGATTCTGTAAAAGAAATTGATGACCAGTGAGAACGTAATTAAGATCCACGAAAAGAAAATCATGGTTTCAAACGTTGTCAGTACTGGAACATAATTCAATTCCAGCATCCGTAAAACGAAGAATACCGATTGAATCACCCAAACCGCGGATAACAGAACAAACGCCGCGCGATTTACTTTACGGTTCGGTTGTACAAAGTCCACGAAATACAGCAGTACCGCGACCGCGTAAATAAATGTCATAACATCATACAGAAGGACACTTCCCTGCATCATATGCCCCCCCTTATTGTGACAGGCCGCCGATCAATTGACTATCGACGGAAGCCTTCCTGGTAGTGGTCTTATAATTTGCACTCGGACCCGCAGAAGAACCGGTTGTCTGCAGTTTCGGCTGCTTGTCTCCTTCCGGTTGGGGAGTTGGCTGGTTTTTTGGAGTTTCAGCAGCTGCTTCGAGTCCAAAAATCCTCGAGAAAGCTTTCAAATAAAGTTCAGCCTCCGGCTCAACCGCCATTTCTTTGATCTGGATAATCGGGTCATGAAGCAGCTGGTTAATCATGGTCATTGTGTGTTTTTCAAGCTGATAGAGATCCCGTTCCGTCAGATGCGGCAGCTTGTTTTTCAAGCTTTCCATCACCGACTGCTGGATGGCCCCCGCTTTCTTCTGGACCGCCTGAATGAGCGGAATGGCTGCCCGCTCCGTCTGCCATTGCTTGAAAGCAACAAGCTCCTGTTCCAGCAGGACGCTGATTTTTTCCGCTTCTTTCTTGCGTTCCGCCAGATTGGCCGCAATTACGCCTTCCAAATCATCAATGTCGTAGAGGAACACATTGTCCAGCTTGTTAATGGCAGGATCCAAGTCGCGCGGAACAGCAATATCAATCAAAAACAACGGTCGAAAACGGCGCTGCTTCATGACTCCTGCTACCTGGTTTTTGGTGACGACGTACCCTTCGGCACCGGTCGAAGAAATCACAATATCCGCCTCTTTCAAGGCGAGGTCAATCGACTTAAGCTCCAGAGCATGTCCTTCGAACTTCTCTGCCAGTTCCTTGGCCCTGTCAAAAGTTCGATTCACTACCAGCACGCGGCGAGCTCCGGAAGAATACAGATGTTTCGCCGTCAACTCGCTCATTTTTCCCGCCCCGATGATAAGAACGGTTTTATTGTTGAGTTCTTCGAAAATTTTCTTAGCCAATTCAACGGCAGCATAAGAAACAGACACCGCGTGACGGCCAATCTCGGTCTCGGAATGGGCAAGTTTTGCAAGAGTGACCGCCCGTTTGAACAAGTTGTTAAACGTCGATCCCGTAACGCCCAACTCCTGTGCGTGAAGGAAGGCATCCCGCACCTGGCCGAGAATTTGCGTTTCACCAAGCACCATTGAATCCAAACCGCACGTTACGCGGAACAAGTGACGTACAGCCTGATCGTCAATGTAAATATATAGATACGGCAAAAACACCTCACGGTTGATCCCTGAGGCGTCGGCCAAATAGTCGATAATCTCTTCCCGTCCAAACTCCACTGTATTGGTTACCGCATAAACCTCAGTCCGATTGCATGTCGATACGATCACCGATTCCGCCAGATGACAAGACTCGGTAAGCTGGTGGAGCGCGTTGATCAACACTTGATCGGATACACTGAACCGTTCACGGATTTCCACAGGGGCAGTCCGGTAGTTAAGGCCAACTACGAGGATATTCATCTATCCCCCTCCGTTCAAAACAAAACAATTGAATCCATGCACTTCAACTTTCGACCTATTATAACACTAATACACCCAAAATCGAAATACGAGTATACAAGTTTGATCTGTCAACTTTATGACGTCCCCGTTGTGTCCCTTGGATTTCACCTTTTTTGGGCGAATGCATAGGATGGATATCATGCAAAAGGAGGTCAAGGACTCGTGAAATGGAAAACAATCGGAAGCCTCTTGCTTACAGGAGCGCTGCTGCTGGCTTCTGTCGGCTGCGGAGCGGAACCGGCGGCTGAAAAAACGAAAATTCGCCTGTCGGAGGTGATTCGCTCCGTGTTCTATGCGCCGCAGTATGTGGCGATTGAAAAAGGGTTCTTCAAAGAACAAGGTTTGGAAGTGGAATTGACCACCGCCTGGGGCGGGGACAAAGTCATGACCGCCATCTTGTCCAATCAGGCGGATGTGGGCTTGGTAGGAGCTGAAACCACCGTCTTTGTGCATCAGCAGGGTTCACCGGAACCGGTCGTGAATTTCGCGCAACTTACCCAACGGGACGGCACCTTCCTGGTGGCACGGCAAAAAATCGAGAATTTCGATTGGTCGATGACCAAAGGAAAATCGATCGTCGGCTCCCGCAACGGTTCAATGCCGGAGATGGTAAGTGAATTCGTTCAGCGCAAAAACGGTGTCAATCCCAAAGCAGACAATCAAATCATTCAAAACATCTCATTTGACAACCAAACGGCCGCGTTTGCGTCCGGAACGGGCGACTTTTACCAAGCGTTTGAACCGGCTGCCTCGATTCTTGAGAAGCAGGGCAAAGGATATCCGGTAATCTCCTTGGGGAAGGACAGCGGAAAACTCCCTTACACCGTATTTTTGGCAAAAGACAGCTTCATTAAAGCCAACCCGAACACGATCCAGAAGTTCACAAACGCGATCCAGAAAGCGCAAAATTGGGTCCACAACGCAACGCCGCAAGAAGTCGCTGACGTCATCGCCCCCTACTTCCCGCAGGTTGAAAAAGACATTCTGGTCAGTGTCGCGGACCGCTACAAAAAAGCGGACGTCTGGGCAAAAGACCCGATTATCGACCAGGAAGAATGGGAAAACATGCACACCGTGATGCGGCAGGCAGGCGAACTGAAAACCCCCGGTCCTTACGACAAGCTTGTGAACACTTCGTTTGCCGAGAAGGCGAAGCAGGTGAAGTGATGATTGTTCCGTATATATAAATAACCCGCCGAGTGCGGGCTTTTCTCCATCGTGTAGTGTAAAACCCTCTGCAAAGATGTGACAGAGGGTTAATTCTTCTCGAAATTATTCTTACTTTAAAATGCTCCAATTGTCAATATTTTTGTCAAATGAGATATTAACTGTAACAACGTCGCCATTACCTTCATTCCGAGCGAAGACAATCTGTCCTTTTGTAAGATCCGGATTTATCAAGATAACAGGAACAGTGTCTCCAGATTGACGGAACAAGTTCATCGCTTCTTCCTGAACTTTTATAAAAGAAGTAGCAGCTTTAAGTGAATATTTAGCACGAATCTGATCCTCAATCAAACTGCTTTGAATATAGGAGGTGTAAGTCCAATTGGTTCCCGACTTGTCCGTCAGAGTTGCCAAATTATTAAGCTTACTCTCATTGACATCAATCCCTACCGCTTTCAGAGCCTTCACATGAAAAGATTTTGTTTCTTTACCGATTTCAGCGTCTTTTTGAGACTCACCTTTATACTTTCCAAATGTCTTGTCGGCTTCCTCCCATGATTTCGGCTCGTTATGGTTAAACAGTTCGTAGTTTGACCCGGAAGCGAATGTTGCAGAAATCAATGTAGTCCCGATTAAAGAACCGGCTATCAATAGTTTCTTATTCATTTTAAATACCACCTCAAATTTACTTAGATTAGATTGTATCTTAGACTGTAAGAAGTTTTTTAATACGCGTATTTCGAAGCATAAGATGATCGTCTATCCTCGGTACCATCTTTCCCATATGCTACATGAACGGATTTTCCCTCATAAAGTACACCTCCCAATACATTAATTGCCCTGTTCTCCGCGTAGGCATAAGTTGCACCTGTACTGGAAGCGCTTTTCTGCCAAACTCCACCCTTATATAGCTCCGTGTATGTCTTCACGTAACTCAAATCTGTACCAGAGGCTTCGGTTTGTCCATATTCAAGCACCGCGCCACTATCAATAATTACTACGGTTTCGTATCTTGTGATCCCGTAACCGGCAGGAGCTGCATAACTGGATTGAATACCAGCTGCCAATATCCCACCAATAATCAAGGTGGTAGTTAATGCTTTTTTCATCATTCTAATCTCTCCCTAAAAAGTATTTTTCACATCAATTAACCGATAGACTAAATTTACTAGTTTCTGCTGAATAACGACTACGAAAAAACATTCAGATCCACCTGAAATTTCTTTCAGGTTGTCTATGGTTCATCTCAGGGATAGAAATAGCTTCAACTTCTTCTTCAAAAAACCGAAGTATAAATCCTCCTTTACCCTTCTTATAAGCAAGTAATATTTTGGGATCATTGGGGTTACATTCGAGCTTTTCCCTTAATTTTCGAAATATAATGATAGAGATTACTAAAACTGACTTCGTATTCTCCTGTCCAAACCAAATCCAAAAGCTCTTTTGCAGTAATAGGGGTTCCCACCCGTTAACGCAACGCCGCAAGAAGTGGCTGACGTCATCGTCCCCTACTTCCCGCAGGTTGAAAAAGACATTCTGGTCAGTGTCGCGGACCGCTACAAAAAAGCGGACGTCTGGGCAAAAGACCCGATTATCGACCAGGAAGAATGGGAAAACATGCACACCGTGATGTGGCAGGCAGGCGAACTGAAAACCCTCGATCCTTACGACAAGCTTGTGAACACTTCGTTTGCCGAGAAGGCGAAGCAGGTGAAGTGAGGATTCGCTCCGACAAATCGTATAAGCCCGCCGAGTGCGGGCTTATAAACTTTCACAATATCCATTAATTTTTAGAGTTGTTCATTGCAAAAGTTCTTTAGGCTAAATACAAAAATACTAAAACCAAAGAAGACTAGCAATACAATTCGCACTTAATAATCTTCGCCCCTTTTATCTATAAGAGAAAGCCTTTAGAGCCACTCCAGTTGTAGCATCGACAACTACATTCAATTCACTATGTTTGCCTTTAGGCGATTCTGTTTGCTTTTTAGGACCGCTTTGTTCAATTTCAACACCTTTAAAAGTGACAATATAAACAGGTAACCTGTCAATTCCTTTTGTTTTCAGACTAGGGTTCTTCTGAATTGCCTCTTCCGAGAACAGTTGGAAAGACTTATTAGTCAGCATATGATACTCTACCTTAACTTGTTTTGCACCTACAACTAAACCACCAAATGTTGCTTTTGCACTTTCTATTGCTGCATCTTCATCAATGGGTGCTGGAGATACTGATAATTCCAGCTTCATATCCATTTCTTCCAATTTGGTTAAATTTTGTTCCGTCTTAACTCCTGCGTTAACTGTGGTATCAACCATTGTCACTCCTAAAACTGTTGCTAATAATCCTAACGTTGAAATTCCGATCACCATTGTTTTCTTCATGTTCCTACCTCCCTTGTATAGTAAGAGCAGCTGCCAATTTGGTTCACATAAAACCAGGCTGGAGTTGCTCTTTTAAATTTT